>NZ_BAAASJ010000115.1:8505-269879 GCF_039532825.1 Streptomyces vastus | reverse complement strand
CCACCACCCACCACCCACCACCCACCCAGGGGCGCGGGACTGTGACATCAGCGGCTCCGCCGCGATGGGGGTCCCCCCGCTCGAGCGCAGCCGAGAGTGGGGGAGCGACCAGCCACCCACAAACCGCACCCGACACCGAACCCAAAGCACCTACGAACCCCCACGTGTAACCGGCGGAGCCATGGGCACTCGCGAGCCCGGACGGCAGTCGATCGCAAGCGCGCCCCAGCCAGCCCAAGCCCAGCGCAGCGGGGGCGCCGGAACGGATGGCCATGACCAGCGGCTTCCCAGGTCCGCAGGGCTACGGCCCGGACCCCTTCGGAGAATTCTTCGCCCGCTTCTTCGGGGGCGGGGGCGGCCCCCGCCCCGCCCCCCGGCACATCGACATCGGCCGGCTGATGAGCGGCCCCGCCCGCCAGCTGGTCGCCACCGCCGCGACGTACGCCACCGAGCACGGCAGCACGGACCTGGACACCCAGCACCTCCTCCGCGCCGCCCTCGCCGTCGAACCCACCCGCAGCCTGCTGGCCCGAGCCGGCGCCGACCCCGACGCGCTGGCCACCGAGATCGACGAACGCGTGGGCCCGGGCGGCAACCAGTCCGCGGCCAAGCCCGGCGACCAGTCACCCGACCGCCCCGAGGACCGACCCGACGGCCGAGCCGAGGACCGCCCGCACACTCCGCTCGGCATCACCCCCGCAGTCAAACGCGCCCTCCTGGACGCCCACGCCCTCGCCAGGGCGGAAGGCGTCGGCTACATAGGCCCCGAGCACGTCCTCAGCGCCCTCGCCGCGAACCCCGACTCCGCCGCCGGCCACATCCTGAACGCCGCCCGGTTCAGCCCCTCCCCCGTTCCGCCCGAGGGCTCGGCCCCGGCGGCAGGCGCCCCCGCGCACCCGGAGCGCGCGCGTTCCTCTCCCACCCCGACCCTGGACAAGTACGGCCGGGATCTCACCGACCTTGCCCGGCAGGGCCGTATCGACCCGGTCATCGGCCGTGACACGGAGATCGAGCAGACCGTCGAGGTGCTGTCCCGGCGCGGCAAGAACAACCCGGTTCTGATCGGCGACGCGGGCGTGGGCAAGACCGCCATCGTGGAGGGCCTGGCGGAACGCATCGCCGACGGCGACGTGCCCGACATCCTCTCCGGCCGCCGGGTCGTCGCCCTCGACCTGTCGGGCGTGGTCGCCGGCACGCGCTACCGCGGTGACTTCGAGGAGCGGCTGACCAACATCGTCGACGAGATCCGTACGAACTCCGACGAGCTGATCGTCTTCATCGACGAGCTGCACACCGTCGTCGGCGCCGGAGGCGGCGGCGAGGGCGGCTCGATGGACGCGGGCAACATCCTCAAGCCGCCTCTGGCCCGCGGCGAGCTGCACGTCGTGGGCGCCACGACGCTGGAGGAGTTCCGCCGGATCGAGAAGGACGCGGCCCTGGCGCGCCGGTTCCAGCCGATCCTGGTCCCCGAGCCCTCCCCCTCGGACGCGCTGGAGATCCTGCGCGGCCTTTCCGACCGGTACGAGGCCCATCACCAGGTCCGCTACACCGACGAGGCCCTGGTCGCCGCCGTGGAGCTGTCCGACCGCTACATCACGGACCGCCATCTGCCGGACAAGGCCATCGACCTCATGGACCAGGCGGGCGCCCGTGTGCGCCTGCGCGCTCGGACCAAGGGCACCGACGTACGCGCCCTGGAGCGCGAGGTCGAGCAGCTCACCCGGGACAAGGACCAGGCGGTGGCGAGCGAGCAGTACGAGCAGGCCACGCAGTTGCGCGACCGGATCAGCGAACTGAAGACGAAGATCGAGGCGGGGCGCGACGGGGAGGCCGACGAGGGGCAGCAGCTCGAGGTCACCGCCGAGGCCGTCGCCGAGGTGGTCTCCCGGCAGACCGGCATCCCGGTCAGCAGCCTCACCACGGAGGAGAAGGACCGGCTGCTCGGCCTGGAGGAGCATCTGCACCAGCGGGTGGTCGGACAGGACGAGGCCGTCAGCGTGGTGGCCGACGCGATCCTGCGCTCCCGTGCCGGTCTCGCCAGCCCCGACCGGCCGATCGGCAGCTTCCTCTTCCTCGGCCCGACCGGGGTCGGCAAGACGGAGCTGGCCCGCGCGCTGGCGGAGGCCCTGTTCGGCAGTGAGGAGCGGATGGTGCGCCTGGACATGAGCGAGTACCAAGAACGGCACACCGTCAGCCGGCTCGTCGGCGCCCCGCCCGGCTATGTCGGCCACGAGGAGGCCGGGCAGCTCACCGAGACCGTACGGCGGCACCCGTACTCCCTGCTCCTGCTCGACGAGGTGGAGAAGGCCCACCCCGACGTCTTCAACCTCCTGTTGCAGGTCCTCGACGACGGCCGGCTCACCGACGCCCAGGGCCGCACGGTGGACTTCACCAACACCGTGATCGTGATGACGAGCAACCTCGGCTCCGAGGCGATCACCCGCGGCACCGGCCTCGGGTTCGCCGCGCGCGACGCCGAGGCCGACGAGCGGGCCCGCCGTGAGCAGATCCTGCGGCCGCTGCGCCAGCACTTCCGGCCGGAGTTCCTCAACCGCATCGACGAGGTCGTGGTCTTCCGGCAGCTCACCAGCGATCAACTGCACCGCATCACCGAGCAGTTGCTGGATCAGACGCGGCACCGGCTGCGCGCCCGGGACGTCTCGGTCACCTTCACCGACCGGGCGGTCGACTGGCTCGCGCAGCGCGGACACGAGCCCGAGTACGGCGCCCGTCCGCTGCGCCGCACCATCCAGCGGGAGATCGACAACCGGCTGTCCCGTCTGCTCCTCGACGGTCGGCTCACGGCAGGCAGCCGGGTGACGGTGGACATCGAGTACGGAGAGCCGGTGTTCCGCACCGACGAGAGCACCGAGGAGACCGGCCAGGCCGAAGGCTGAGCTACCGGGCCGTCAGGACTCGTGGGCCCGAGTCTGTGATGGCCACGGTGTGTTCGACGTGGGCTGCACGGGAGCCGTCGTTGGTTCGGAGGGTCCAGCCATCCGGGGCTGCGTAGTAGCCGTCCGTGCCGCCGGCGATGAGCATGGGCTCGATGGCCAGGACCATGCCGTGGCGGAGAGGGAGGCCACGGCCGGGACGGCCCTCGTTCGGGACCGGAGGGTCCTCGTGCATGCGGCGGCCTACGCCGTGGCCGCCGAAGCCGTCCGGAATGCCGTAACCCGCCGCGCGGCACACCGTGCCGACGGCGTGGGCGATGTCGCCGATGCGGTTGCCTACGACGGCCGCCTCGATGCCCGCCGCCAGCGCGCGCTCGGCGGTCTCCACGAGGCGTACGTCGGCGGCGCGCGGCCTGCCCACGATGAAACTGGTAGCAGAGTCGCCGACCCAGCCGCCCAGTTCGGCACCGAAGTCGATGGAGAGCAGGTCGCCGTCGCGCAGTCGGTAGCCGGTCGGGATGCCGTGCACGATCGCGTCGTTCACCGAGGTGATCAGCACCGCCGGGAAGGGCGTGGGGGCGAAGGAGGGGTGATAGCCGAGGAAGGGGGAGCCGGCGCCTGCGCCGCGCAGGACGTCGTGGGCGACCTCGTCCAGCTCCAGCAGCGAGACACCCACGTCAGCGGCCTCCCGTACCGCCGTGAGGGCGCGGCCCACGACCTGGCCCGCTTCGTACATCGCGTCGATAGACGTATCCGTCTTCAGTTCCACCATGCCAATTATTATACCGATCGACGCCTATTTATATACCGCTTGCCGGTATTAGTATGGGGGCATGGTACGCACCCCCCTGACCCCCGAAGAGCGTCAACGCGGCGAGCGGCTCGGCCAGTTGCTGCGCGAGGCCCGCGGGAGCCGCAGCATGGCGGAGGTTGCCGCCAGCGCGGGCCTCTCCGCCGAGACGCTCCGCAAGATCGAGACCGGCCGTGCCCCGACCCCCGCCTTCTTCACCGTGGCGGCACTGGCCGGAGTGCTGGGTCTGTCGATGGACGAGATCGCGGGGAGGTGCGCCCTGGCGGGTGTGTGAGCTGCTGCCGGAATACCGAGTTTTACTGACTGATGCTGTGCGAGAGTCCTGCGGTGGGTTGGTGAGCCTTGCGAGTGGGCGCGGTGCAGGGGAAAGCCGTCCCAGCCCATCCCGTCAGGGGTGGGAGGCGGTGCGCGACGACGCACCCCGGGACCGGTACGGAGGACCATCGCCCACCCGCGCTGACGACCCAGCCCGGCCCCTGCCGCACCCCCACGGCCCGAGCGCGCCTGGAGGATCGTGCACACGATGCACGCCGCCGAAGACCCCACGCGACGGCCGAGTCCGCCCAACACCGTTCGGAGCGGGCCACTGACGTGCAGACCTGGACGCAGGACTCCCTACCACTCAGTGTTCAGGAACGGTGTAGCGTCCTTCGCGTGTACGGGACTTGCCGGTGTCCCGAAGTCGAGCCGCGCACGTCACGTTGCGAGTGGGGCGGAGTACTCCGCGCCCGGTCCGAAAACCTCTCGTAGCGCATCCGTAACACGAATGGTGTTTTCTACCGGACCGGAGTACTCCAGTCTGGCGTGGGGTGAACGTAATGGCGGTGGATCAACTCCCGGGCCAGGTGCGGGAGTTCGCTCAGTATCTCAAGGGCCTGCTGACCCGGCTCGACCAGGGCGGCGGGTGGTGCGCTGTGTTCTGGCAGCGCGATCCCGAGGGAATGCGGGCCTGTCTCGGCGGCTGGGAAGTGCCGCCCTGGGACGTCGTGGAGGCGCTCCTCCAGGACCTCGCGGTCGCATACGGCGACCGGGCCGCCGCCCAGGAGACCGAGCGGGCGCGCGCCTTGCACCGAGCCTCACTCGCCGCGTACGACGCCCGGCCCGGCGGCCGGGACGCCCTCGGCGACCGCCTCGACGTCATGCTCCGCGAACAGCGCTACGCGGCCGAACGCCACACGGAACTGACCCACTCCCTGCACGCCGCCGCGTCCCGCGACGAGGCCGACTCCATACGCCTCGACCTGGCCTGGGCCCGTGACGACCACGAACGCGCCACCGCTCGCTGCGCCGAAATCCGCTCCCGGATGGGCGAGTTGGACCGCCGGACGACGGGCGGACAGGCGCGCGAGGCGATGACGATCCCTCCGGGGGACGGCGGGGGTGTGGTCTGGGTCGATGGGGTGCCCGACGGGGGAGGGAGTCCGTCGCACGACGGTCACGGTGGGTCGTCCCATGGGGGCGGTGGCGCGTACGGCTCCGACAGTGCCGCCGAGGGACGCGTGGGTGCGCAGCGTCGGGAGCCGGTCGAGGGCGACTGGCCGGACATCTGGCAGGACTCGACCGTGCGACGAGCCGCCCGCCGGCCCGACTTCGGCGTGGACACCCCGATGTCCGCCCCACCCTCACCCGAGCACGCCACGCCGTCCGACGCCCCGACTTCCGCAGCCGACGTCCGCCCTACGCCCTCCGCGCCCGCCCCCAAGGCGGCCAAGCAACGCTCCAAACGGCGGCCCCGGGGCAGTGCCCGTTTCGCCGGGATGGAAGCGGACCCCGGTGCCGGCGCCGTACCGGACATGCCCGTGCCTGCCGCCACGGACCGCAGCCCGCGGGGGGTCCGTTACGCAGGGGCTGCCGAGGAAGCGGAGCGGCGGCCGTCGGGGCGGCGCGAGCCGTTGGACGACGAGGCGCGGCGAGCCACGGTCGAGGCCGTCGAGCGGCTTGTCCGGCTGCGCGGCGAGGGGCGCAGCGGGGAGGCGCACGCCCTGCTGGCCGAAGCCGCGTACTGGCCTGCGGCCCGGCTTCCCCTCCTCGCCGCCGAGCTGCACCGTGCGGGCCTGGGCGCGGACTGGGCCACGCTGCTGTGGGAGGCGGTTTCGCTGCCGGCCGACCGGCTGGTCTCCGCGGCCGATGCGCTTGCGGCGGCGGGGCGTCTGGCGGATGGCCGGCAGATGCTGCGACAGGGCGTTGCGCGGCCCGCCTCGGAGATCGGCGAGGCGGTGTTGGCACTCGCCGAGGATGGCCGCGAACGCGAGGTCCGTGCGCTCCTCGACGCGTACGTGCGCGTCCGCACACCCGAGGAGGTGGCCCGGAGCGCGGCTCCCGACCCGGCGCGGCTCTCGCCTCTCCTCCTGGAGGCGGCCAAGGCTGTGTCCGAGGAGCGCCACTGGGACCTGGTCCACGCGTTGCGCGTCGCCGGTTACACCGGGTGACAGCGCCTCCGGCCGTTGGCTGGGGGCGCCTACCGGGTGGGTGGGTTCCGTGCATGGGCGACTGCGGGTGCGTCGTGGCTGGTCGCGCCCCGCGGCGGAGCCGCTCATGTCACAGCCCCGCGCCCCTAAAGAGCCTGCACGCACCGGCCCGCGGCCCCGCACCCACCACCCAGCCAAGGGTGCGAGGAACTGCGCGAGCAACCACAACGAACCCGCACCCGGCAGTGAACCCGGAACCACCCACGAACCCGACCGCCGAAGGCAACCCCATCGGAGGAAGAAACATGATCGACTCCTCCGGTTAACGACGATGGTCTTGCCCAGCGCAGCGGCTCGGCTTACTTTCGGGGCTCCAGCGTCTACGGGCGTAGAGACGTAGACGCTGACGCCCGGTCGAAGGAGCAAGCTCATGGCCAACGTCGTACGTGCCGCCCTGGTCCAGGCCACCTGGACCGGCGACTCCGCATCCATGGTCGCCAAGCACGAGGAACACGCCCGCGAAGCGGCCCGCCAGGGCGCGAAGGTCATCGGATTCCAGGAAGTCTTCAACGCCCCGTACTTCTGCCAGGTCCAGGAGCCGGAACACTACAAGTGGGCCGAACCCGTCCCGGACGGCCCGACCGTGACGCGTATGCAGGAGCTCGCGCGCGAGACCGGCATGGTCATCGTCGTGCCGGTCTTCGAGGTCGAACAGTCCGGCTTCTACTTCAACACCGCCGCCGTGATCGACGCCGACGGCACCTACCTCGGCAAGTACCGCAAGCACCACATCCCCCAGGTCAAGGGCTTCTGGGAGAAGTACTACTTCAAACCGGGCAACCTGGGCTGGCCCGTCTTCGACACGGCTGTCGGCAAGGTCGGCGTCTATATCTGCTACGACCGCCACTTCCCGGAGGGCTGGCGTCAACTCGGCCTCAACGGCGCTCAGTTGGTCTACAACCCCTCCGCCACCTCCCGTGGACTCTCCGGCTACCTCTGGCAGTTGGAGCAGCCTGCCGCCGCCGTCGCCAACGAGTACTTCATCGCCGCGATCAACCGCGTCGGCCAGGAGGAGTACGGCGACAACGACTTCTACGGGACGAGTTACTTCGTCGACCCCCGTGGGCAGTTCGTCGGCGAGACCGCGAGCGACAAGACCGAAGAGCTCGTCGTACGCGACCTCGACTTCGACCTGATCGAAGAGGTGCGGCAGCAATGGGCCTTCTACCGGGACCGCCGCCCCGACGCCTACGAGGGACTGGTGCAGCCATGAGTGACCTGGACCTGTACGCCCGCCACAAGGCAGTCCTCCCCGACTGGCTCGCCCTCTACTACGCCGACCCCCTCGAGATCACCCACGGCGAGGGCCGCCACGTCTGGGACGCCGCCGGGAAGAAGTACCTCGACTTCTTCGGCGGGATTCTGACCACCATGACCGCGCACGCGCTCCCCGAGGTGACGAAGGCCGTCAGCGAGCAGGCCGGGCGGATCATCCACACCTCGACCCTCTACCTCAACCGGCCGATGGTCGAACTCGCCGAGCGCATCGCCCAGTTGTCCGGTATCCCGGACGCCCGCGTCTTCTTCACGACGTCCGGCACGGAGGCCAACGACACCGCGCTGCTGCTGGCGACCGCGTACCGGCGGAGCAACCAGATCCTGGCGATGCGCAACAGCTACCACGGCCGTTCGTTCAGCGCGGTCGGCATCACCGGCAACAAGGGCTGGTCGCCGACCAGCCTCTCGCCCCTGCAGACGCTGTACGTCCACGGCGGCGTCCGCACCCGCGGCCCGTACGCCGACCTCGACGACGCCGGCTTCATCGCGGCCTGCGTCGCCGACCTGGAGGACCTGCTCGGCCATGTCCGCGCGCCCGCGGCCCTGATCGCCGAGCCCGTTCAGGGCGTCGGCGGCTTCACCGCACCCCCGGACGGACTGTACGCGGCCTTCCGCGAGGTGCTACAGGAGCGCGGCATCCTGTGGATCGCCGACGAGGTGCAGACCGGCTGGGGCCGGACCGGCGACCACTTCTGGGGCTGGCAGGCCCACGGCGCTTCAGGACCGCCGGACATGCTGACCTTCGCCAAGGGCATCGGCAACGGCATGTCGATCGGCGGGGTCGTCGCCCGGGCCGACGTCATGAACTGCCTCGACTCCAACTCCATTTCGACCTTCGGCGGCTCTCCGGTCACGATGGCCGCCGGGAACGCCAACCTCACGTACCTCCTCGAACACGACCTTCAGGGCAACGCCCGCCGCGTCGGCGGAATGCTCATCGAGCGGCTGCGGGCCATCGCCGCTCAGCATCCGGGCGTACGCGAGATCCGTGGCCGCGGACTGATGATCGGCGTCGAGCTGGTGAAACCCGGCACCGACGAGGCCGACCCGGACACGGCCGCCGCCGTACTCGAAGCGGCCCGCGAGGAAGGCCTGCTGATCGGCAAGGGCGGCGGTCACAACACCAGCGTCCTGCGCATCGCCCCACCGCTCTCGCTCACCGTCGCGGAGGCCGAAGAGGGCGCCGCACTCCTCGAGCGGGCGCTGAGGAGTGCCCCGTAGGCCACCAGTGACCGTCGTCCCGGCGTCGTTCGCCGATCCGGACGACGCCGGGCACATCCGTACGTCAGCAGCGCCCACCACCGCAGGACCAGGAGAGGGACCATGAGCAGTCGTACCGTCATCCGCGGTGGCCTCGTCATCACCGCGTCCGACGAGATCCACGCCGACGTCCTGATCGAGGACGGCCGCATCGCCGCCCTCGCCGCCTCCGGCACCCCGGCCGCCGAGGCCTGGACCGCCGAGCGCACCATCGACGCCACGGGGAAGTACGTGATTCCGGGCGGCGTCGACGCCCATACGCACATGGAGCTGCCGTTCGGCGGCACCTTCGCCTCCGACACCTTCGAGACCGGCACCCGGGCCGCGGCCTGGGGCGGCACCACGACGATCGTCGACTTCGCCGTGCAGACCGTGGGCCGCTCGCTGCGCGAGGGCCTGGACGCCTGGAACGCCAAGGCCGACGGCAACTGCGCCATCGACTACGGCTTCCACATGATCGTCTCCGACGTCAACCAGGAGACGCTCAAGGAGATGGATCTGCTCGTGGAGGAGGGGGTCACCTCCTTCAAGCAGTTCATGGCGTACCCCGGCGTCTTCTACAGCGACGACGGCCAGATCCTGCGCGCCATGCAGCGCTCCGCCGAGAACGGCGGACTGATCATGATGCACGCCGAGAACGGCATCGCGATCGATGTCCTGGTCGAGCAGGCGCTGGCGCGGGGAGAGACGGATCCGCGGTACCACGGCGAGGTGCGGAAGGCGCTCCTCGAAGCCGAGGCCACCCACCGCGCCATCAAGCTCGCGCAGGTCGCGGGCGCCCCGCTGTACGTCGTGCACGTCTCGGCGATGGAGGCGGTCGCCGAGCTGGCAAGGGCGCGCGACGAGGGCCTGAACGTCTTCGGTGAGACCTGCCCGCAGTATCTGTTCCTGTCCACGGACAACCTCGCGGAGCCGGACTTCGAGGGGTCCAAGTACGTGTGCTCCACGCCGCTGCGCCCCAAGGAGCACCAGAGGTACCTGTGGCGGGGCCTCAGGACGAACGACCTCCAGGTCGTCTCCACCGACCACTGCCCCTTCTGCTTCGTCGGCCAGAAGGAACTCGGCCGCGGCGACTTCTCCAAGATCCCCAACGGTCTGCCGGGCGTCGAGAACCGTATGGACCTCCTCCACCAGGCCGTCGTCGACGGGCACATCACCCGCCGCCGCTGGATCGAGATCGCCTGCGCCACTCCGGCCCGGATGTTCGGCCTGTACCCGAAGAAGGGGACGATCGCGCCGGGCGCCGACGCGGACGTCGTCATCTACGACCCGGGGGCCGAGCAGGTCATGTCCGCCGAGACGCACCACATGAACGTCGACTACTCGGCGTACGAGGGCAAGAGCGTCACCGGCCGCGTCGAGACGGTCCTCTCGCGGGGCGAACTCGTCATCACCGAGCGGGAGTTCACCGGACGTGCCGGTCATGGCGTCTACACCCCCCGCTCCACCTGTCAGTACCTCAACTAGGAGTGGCGCCCATGGACTTCGGACTGGTCCTGCAGACCGACCCCCCTGCCTCCCGTGTCATCAGCCTGATGAAGCGGGCCGAGCGCAACGGCTTCACGTACGGCTGGACCTTCGACTCCGCCGTGCTGTGGCAGGAGCCGTTCGTGATCTACAGCCAGATCCTGTCGAGCACGTCGAAGCTGAAGGTCGGCCCGATGGTCACCAACCCGGGCACCCGCACCTGGGAGGTCACCGCCTCGACCTTCGCCACGCTCAACGACATGTTCGGCAACCGCACGATCTGCGGTATCGGCCGCGGTGACTCCGCGATGAGGGTCGCGGGCCGCAAGCCCAACACCCTGGCCCGTATCAGCGAGGCCATGAAGGTGATCCGGGCACTGGGCAGCGGCGAGGAGGCGGACCTCGGCGGCGGCACCGTCATCCGGTTCCCGTGGATCAAGCCGGGCGCCGAACTCCCGGTCTGGATGGCCGCGTACGGTCCGAAGGCCCTGAAGATGACCGGCGAGGAGGCCGACGGCTTCATCCTCCAGCTGTCCGACCTGTACTTGACCGAGTACATGGTGAAGGCGGTCAAGGGCGCGGCGGTCGCCGCCGGTCGTGACCCGTCCGACGTCAAGATCTGCGTGGCCGCCCCGGCGTACGTCACCGAGGACGACTCGCCCGAGGCGCTCGCTCACGCACGTGAGCAGTGCCGCTGGTTCGGCGGGATGGTCGGCAACCATGTCGCGGACCTGGTGTCCAAGTACGGTTCCGACGGCGTCGTGGTCCCGCAGACGCTCACCGACTACATCAAGGCCCGCGAGGGGTACGACTACTCGCACCATGGGCGCAGCGGCAACCCGGACACCCAGTTCGTGCCCGACGAGATCGTCGACCGGTTCTGCGTCATCGGCCCGGTCGAGAAGCACATCGAGAAGCTGAACGCGCTGCGTGAGCTGGGCGTCGACCAGTTCGCCGTGTACGACATGCATGACGCGCAGGAGGCCGTGATCGACGCGTACGGCAAGAAGGTCATCCCCGCGCTCAACTCCTGACCGGACCGCCGACTCCTGGTACTCGGCACCACCGCTCCCCTCTCCCCGACCCCCCACTCCTTGTCTCCCCTCCCTGCCGTCCCGGGGAGGGGTCAAGGGGGCCCCGCACGGCCTCTCCCGTCCCGCTTATTGATTGGCCTGCCCATGACCGAAACAGCCCCCTCGGGGTCGCCCACCATCCAGAGCGCCGACGCCGAAGGCCGGATAGAGCTCGCCCCTGAGGCCTTCCCCGCCGACAGCCCCTTCGCCAACGAGGACCTGCGCCCCGTGCCGCTCGCCGAACGGCGCTGGACGACGTACAACTTCGCCGCGTTGTGGATCGGGATGGCGGTCAACGTCCCGTCGTGGACGCTCGCCGCCGGCCTGGTCGCGCTCGGCATGGACTGGAAGCAGTCCGTGCTCACCATCGCGCTCGGCAACGTCATCGTGTTGCTGCCGATGCTGCTGACCGGCCACGCGGGACCGAAGTACGGCATTCCGTTCCCCGTGCTCGCACGCGCCTCCTTCGGGCTGCGCGGCGCCAATCTGCCGGCGCTGCTGCGCGGACTGGTGGCCTGCGCCTGGTTCGGCATCCAGACCTGGATCGGCGGTCAGTCCATCTACTTCCTGGCCGGGAAGGTGTCCGGGGCGGGCAGTTGGTGGACCGATGCCGGCAAGGTCGGCGGCTACCCGTGGACGCAGTGGCTGTGCTTCCTGCTCTTCTTCGTCATCGAGATCGTGATCATCCTGCGTGGTATGGACGCGGTGCGGCGGCTGGAGAACTGGGCGGCGCCGCTGATGCTGGCGGGTGCGGTGGCACTGCTGGTGTGGATCGCGAACAAGGCCGGCGGCTTCGGCCCGCTGCTCGACCAGCCCTCGCAGCTCGGCTGGGGCGCCGATTTCTGGAAGGTCTTCTTCCCGGCGCTGATGGGCATGATCGGCTTCTGGTCGACGCTCTCCCTCAACATCCCCGACTTCACGCGCTTCGGCGCCGGGCAGAGGGCCCAGGTGTGGGGTCAGTCGCTGGGACTGCCCACCACCATGGCCGTGTTCGCGCTGCTGTCGGTGTTGGTCACCTCCGGCGCGCAGGCGGTGTACGGCGAGCCGATCTGGGACCCGAGCCAGCTCGCGGCCCGGATGGACAGCACGGTCGGAGTGCTCTTCGCGCTCTTCATCCTGCTGCTCGCCACGCTGTCCACGAACGTCGCCGCCAACCTGGTCAGCCCGGCGTACGACCTGTCCAACCTGGCTCCGAAGCTCATCAGCTTCCGCACCGGGGCGCTCATCGCCTGCTGCGTCGGCGTGGTCATCTTCCCCTGGAAGCTGATCGAGAACCCGGACATCTACATCTTCACCTGGCTGGGCACCGTCGGTGGCCTCCTCGGCACCGTGGCCGGCATCCTCATCGCCGACTACTGGCTGATCCGCCGTACTCACCTGGACCTGCCCGGCCTCTACGCCGAGGGCAGTCGCTACTGGTACAGCTCCGGCTGGAACTGGCGGGCACTGGTGGCCTTCGCCGTGGGCGCCGTCCTCGCCGTGGGCGGCTCGTACTCCAACGTCGACGCCGACGGCAACAAGGCCGGCCCCTTCCCGGCGGACGGACTGATCCCGTTCCTCAAGCCGCTCGCCGACTACGGCTGGGCGGTGGGCCTGGGCGTGTCGCTGCTGCTGTACACGCTCCTCATGGGCGGAAGGGAGCGCGAGGCCCAGCCTCAGGATGCCGCCCGGCCCTGACGCGTTGGTGCGGGCCGCGCCGGAGTACGGGCTCTACCGAGCCTTCTCCAGCGCGGCCACCGCCTCCTTGGCCGCCTTGATGGCGCCCTTGTTGATCTCGTCCGTACCGGGCGCCTTCTTCGACTCGAAGTCACTGCCGTTGTACGTCACGACCACCATCGCGTTGGACACGCGGACGATCACCATGCCCTCGCGCGTCTGCTGCTTGTCCTCGGTGGTGAGGTTCACCACCGAGTACGCCTCGTCGCCGAGACCGGGGACCGCCCCTCCGCCACTGTTCTTCGTGATCCGCTCCTTGTAGGCGGCCGTGGCGGTCTGGTCGGTCTTCTTGATCTCGTACGAGACGTCGAGCCAGCGGTAGTCGAACCCCTTGAGCGCGTTCCAGGAGCAGGTGCGGCGCACCGACTCGTCCGTCGACGGGATCTCCTTGCCGGCCGTCTTGGCGCCCGGCACCAGTGAGGTCACCGTCTTCTCCCCGATCCCTTGGCAGGGCTTGGGCGAGACGCGGTACGTCTGGCTCGCCGCCGCCGTGGACGGCGCGGACGGCGACGCGCTGGGTCTGTCCGAGGACGCCTTGTTGTCCGCGTCCCCGGCCGGAGACGCGGCGAACGGCCCGGACGCCAGCGCCCAGCCGGCCGAGGCGAGCACGGCGACCGGCAGCAGACGCGCGGTAAGGGCGAGCGGCAGAGGAAGAGAACGCACGGCGCACTTCTCGTGGGGGATGGGTGCGGAGGGGGCCACACTGCGGACGGGACGCCAGTGTCACATGCCTCTCTGTGAGGCGGTAGTGCGAACTCGCTCCGTGGCCGTGTGGTCACAGCGGCTCGCTGTTGACGGACCGCCGGGAGTTGGCGGTCTTGGTCACGCGGTCTCCTCGTGGATGCGCAGCGGCAGCGCCCGCTCGATGCGGTCGACGGCGGCGAACGCGCCGTACGCGATCAGATGGACCAGGCAGTGGTCCGTGAACGGCGGTTTCTTCCAGGCCGCCACGTCCTCGTCGGTGATGCGGTACGGCGCCAGCGCGGCCAGCAGCGCCAGACGCGCGCCCGGCCTGTCCTCGCGGTCCGGCAGGGTCGGCCAGGCGAGCGGGGGGTGCGTGCCGTCCCACGCCTCGACGGTCTCCCGTACGAGCCTCTGGTCGGCCTCGGGGAGGAGGCCGGCGCCGGCCGTGGCGGCCGTCCGGAGCGCCGCGTACGCCGGGCCGACCGTTGCCCCGGCCGCCCAGGAGGGGATCGGGCCTGTGTCGGCTTCGTCGAGGAGCGCGAGACTCGCACCCGGGACGAAGCGTCGGCGCACGGTCTTCGCCAGCGAACGGCCTCCCAGGCTGCGTACCACCCGGAAGCGCTGGGCGTTGCCCGGGAGCAGGTTCTCCGTCACCAGGGACGAGACGATCCGATTGATGAAGTGGAAGGCGAGGGCGGTACCGACGTACCCGGGAGTGTGTTCGGCAGGGAAGGGGAGCGTCGAGACGTCCGGGCTGCCAGGGGTGCGGGTCGCCTCGCCCCAGGCGAGCACGCGCGCGTGCTGCTCGTCTTCCGGTGGCTTCCCGTGCGCCAGGCGCTCGGCGAGGGCGTGGTCGCCGGTGGCGTGCAGCAGCATGGTGTGCGCGTCCACACAGAACGGGCACTTGTTGGCGCGCGACACTCCCACGGCGGCCAACTCCTTGCCGGTGCGGTTGCCTTTGCCCGCAATCAGGGACTCACGCATCAAGGCCCAGGTGGGAGCGATGAGTTCGGGCGCCGAGGAGAGGGCGACGAAGGGAGAGGCGTCCTCGATGCCGAAATCCGCGGCGAGCTGCTCGTAGACGGCGGCGGTGCGGCCGGTGGCGGCCTTGGGCGGGATGGGTTCGGTGTACCGGAAGGGTGAAGTCATGAGGAGAACCCTGGCTCCGGCGGGTGCCTTCGGGCGTCGTACGGGCGAAGGCAGTTGAGGCTGCGTCGACGAGGTCGCCCGGTCGGCGGACTACTGCGCCGGGAGTAGTCGCGGGGTTGTCCACAGGGCGGACGCCGTTGTCGGTGCGGCGGTCTACTGTGCGGACATGAACGGGGACCAGGTGTTACGCGCGCACGTCGTCGACGCGGTACTCGCTGTCGTGATCGGCGCGATCGTCGTGTCCGTGGCGGCCTTCGACGCGGACACGACCTCGCTCGACCATGCGTTGATCGTGACCGGTTCGCTGGTGCTGGCAGCGTACCGGCGGGCGCCGTGCGTGGTGCTCGCTGTGACCACGGTCGCGCTGACCGGCTATGTGCTGCACGCTCACCCCGGGCCCGTGTCCGCCCTCCCGGTGGTGGCCGCCGTCCATGCGGCGGCTCAGGCGGGGCATCGAGGCGTGGGTGCGATCGCGAGCGCCGTGTTCCTCGGGGGGTATCTCGCTACTGACCCCACGTCCCAGGCCGCCGTCGAGCGGACCGCGCTGCTGGCGGGCTGGTTCCTGTGCGCCGTCGTCACCGGTCTCGCCGGGCGCAACTGGCAGGCGTATCTGCGCCAGACCGAACAGCGCGCGCTGGAGGCCGAACGCACCCGAGAGGAGGCCGCCCTGCGCCGGGCCGGAGAGGAACGCCTGCGTATAGCCAGGGAGTTGCACGACTCCCTCACGCACAGCATCTCGATCGTCAAGCTTCAGGCGGGCGTCGCCGTCCACCTCGCCCGTAAGCGCGGCGAGGAGGTGCCGCCCGCGCTGCTCGCCATCCAGGAGGCCGGCGGCGAGGCGATGCGCGAACTGCGCGCCACACTCGACGTGTTGCGCACCGACGAGCCCACCGGTACCCCGGCCCTGCTCGTGGAGCGCGCCCGCGCGGCAGGCCTTGCCGTCGACCTGATCGTGAGCGGCGCTGAGCGTCCGCTGACGGCGACCGTGGACCGCGCGGCGTACCGCATCGTCCAGGAGGCCCTCACCAACGCCGCCCGGCACGCGGGCCCCGCCAAAGTCATGGTCCAACTGGACTACCGAGAAGGTGAGTTGGAGATACGGATCGACGACGACGGCTCCGCAGACCCAGCCCGGCCGCCCACCGAGGGCATCGGCCTCACCGGCATGCGCGAACGCGTCACGGCCCTCGGCGGCGCGCTGCACGCCGGCCCGCGCACGGAGGGCGGTTTCTCCGTGCGGGCCCAACTGCCGCTGGACGCTTCGTGATCCGGGTCGCGCTCATCGACGACCAGGCGCTGATGCGGGCCGGGTTCCGGGCACTCCTGGACGCCGAGGACGGCATCGAGGTGGTCGGCGAGGCCGCGGACGGGGAGCAGGGGCTGGAGCTGGTGCGCACCCATGTCCCCGACGTAGCCCTCGTCGACGTTCAGATGCCGGTGATGTCGGGCATCGAGGCCACCCGCCGCATCGCCGCCGATCCCGAACTGTCCGGTGTACGCGTGGTCATCCTCACCAACTACGGCCTGGACGAGTATGTCTTCGAGGCGCTGCGCGCCGGGGCCAGCGGGTTCCTGCTCAAGGACACCGAGCCTGCCGATCTGCTCCAGGCCATCGAGGTCGTGGCGCGCGGCGAAGCGCTGCTGTCGCCGTCGGTCACGCGCACGCTGATCGGCGAGTTCGTGTCCCGGCCACCGGACCGGGCCACCGCTCCCGGTCTGGAGTGCCTGACCCGCCGCGAGCGCGAGGTCACCGCACTCGCCGCCCGCGGGCTCACCAACGAGGAGATCGCCGCCCACATGGTCATCAGCCCCTTCACGGCCAAGACCCACATCAGCCGCGCGATGACCAAGCTCGGCGCCCGTGACCGGGCCCAACTCGTCGTCTTCGCCTACGAGTCGGGGCTGGTGGCGGCGCGCGGTCACGCGGAGTGAATCCTTCCGTCGAGGGTGCGTGCGATGATCGGCGCGTGATCGCGATACGCCGTCGAGTGGCGCGAAGCCTCGTCACCACAGCCGTGCTGGCGCTGGCTGTCGGCGGCTGTGGGCTCGGGGCCGAGCTGGACCGGGAGCGCAACCCGGAGCAGACGCAGCCCGAGAAGAAGCCGCCCTCGACACCGCCTGCCGTGTCGGTCGCCCCGGTTCCCGAACGCTCCGCACCGGTGCTCACCCAGGAAGCGGGTGGCTGCCCGTCGTCCGGTGTCCGTATCGACACGGGCCCGGTCAACGCCGCCATGGGGTTGCGCGCCATGACCCTCACCCTGACCAACTGCGGCGAACGGCCCTACGAGCTGAACGGCTACCCGTCCATCACTGTTCTCGACGAGGCGGGCGACCCGTTCCAGGAAGTGCGGACTGTTGAGGGGACGGAGCAGGTGCCCATGGCCGGGGACGCTCCCGGCCCCGAGCCGCTGACCCTCGAGCCGGGCGAGACCGCACAGGCGGGCCTGGTCTGGCGGATGCACGCCGAGGACGGTGTGTATCTCCGGGTCACCTCGCAGAAGGGGCGCGACACCGTGACCGTACGCTCCCGGGAGACCCTCGACATCGGCCCTGACAACGTCTTGGGGACGTCCCCCTGGAAGCCGTTGGAGTAGCGGGTACTCGGGGGCGCGCACGGGTACGTACGATCTTCGGATGCCCGCCCGGAGTTGAGGAGTCGCCCGTGTTCACGACCCGTCCCACGCTCCAGGGCACCTTCGGCATGGTGTCCTCCACGCACTGGCTCGCCTCGCAGTCGGCGATGGCCGTGCTGGAGGACGGCGGCAACGCGTACGACGCCGCTGTCGCCGCGGGTTTCGTGCTGCACGTCGTCGAGCCCCACCTGAACGGGCCCGGGGGCGAGGTGCCGATCATCCTGGCCCCGGCGGGCGGCGAGGTGCGGGTGCTGTGCGGACAGGGCGTGGCGCCGGCCGGGGCGGAAATCGCCTACTACAGGGGACTCGGTTTGGATCTCGTACCCGGTACGGGACCGCTCGCCGCCGCCGTTCCCGGTGCCTTCGACGCCTGGATGCTGCTCCTGCGGGACCACGGCACGAAGACCTTGGCGGACGTCCTGGAGTACGCCATCGGGTACGCGGAGGACGGGCACGCGCCCGTGGAGCGCGTCGGCGAGACGGTCGAAACCGTACGGGAGCTCTTCGAGACCGAGTGGACCTCGTCGGCCGAGGTGTATCTGCCGGGCGGCCGAGCCCCGCGGCCGGGCGAGCTGTTCCGGAATCCGGCGTTGGCGGCGACCTGGAGGCGGCTGATCGCGGAGGCCACTCGGGCGGGCGGTGAGCGGGGCGCGCAGATCGAGGCCGCGCGGCGGATCTGGCGCGAGGGCTTCATCGCCGAGGCCCTGGTACGGCAGGCAGGGCGGCCGGCCATGGACACCAGCGGCGAACGCCACGCGGGCACGCTGACGGCAGCCGACCTGGCGGCCTGGTCCGCGTCCTACGAGGCTCCGGTGACGTACGACTGGCGCGGCTGGACCCTGTGCAAGGCGGGCCCCTGGAGCCAAGGGCCGGTCCTCCTCCAGCAGTTGGCCCTGCTGCCGCCCGAACTGCCGCGCTACGGCTCCGCGGAGTACGTCCATCTGCTGATCGAGGGCTGCAAGCTCGCGATGGCCGACCGGGAGGCCTGGTACGGGGACGCGGCCGACGTACCGGTGCGGGAGCTGCTGTCGGAGGAGTACAACGCGGGACGGCGGGTGCTCGTCGGGGAGAAGGCCTCGTACGAGCTGCGGCCCGGGAGCCCTGGGGGACGTACTCCGCGGCTCAGCGGGCACGCGCGCGTGGTGGCCACCGGGGAGGCGGGGTTCGATCCGCTCGCGGCGCCGGGTGCGGGAGAGCCGACCGTGGCCAAGAGTCCGACGTCGCCCGTGCCAGGGGAGCCCGACGTCTCGGCGGACGGCGGTACTCGGGGCGACACCTGCCACCTCGATGTCGTCGACCGCTGGGGCAACATGGTCGCCGCCACGCCCAGCGGCGGCTGGCTGCAGTCCAACCCGGTCGTGCCTGAGCTGGGCTTCCCGCTCGGCACCCGGCTCCAGATGGCCTGGTTGGAGGAGGGGTTGCCCAACTCCCTTGTGCCCGGGCGCCGTCCGCGTACGACCCTCACGCCGTCACTCGCGCTGCGGGGCGGGGTGCCGGTCATGGCGTTCGGCACACCCGGCGGCGACCAGCAGGATCAGTGGCAACTGCACTTCTTCCTGGCCGTCGCCCTGCGCTCCGAGGTGCGCGGCGGACTCGACCTCCAGGGCGCGATCGACGCCCCCAACTGGCACAACGACAGCTTCCCCGGCTCCTTCTACCCGCGCGGCATGCGCCCTGGCAGCGTCACCGTCGAGGCCCGCATGGACCCGGCCGTCGCCCATGAACTGCGTCGCCGGGGTCACGACGTACAGGTCGGACCGCCCTGGTCCGAGGGGCGGCTGTGCGCGGTCGCGCGGGACCCGGAGAACGGGGTGCTGTCGGCGGCGGCGAACCCGCGGGGGATGCAGGGGTACGCGGTCGGACGCTGACCCCTGAGGCTGCTGACCTCCGAGGCTGTGGACGGCCAGGGGGCTGGGGAGTTCATGCCGATTCCACCCGGAGTGCACCGGCCGGGTGAGGATTGTCAGAGCCGCGTGCTCTCATGGAGTGGTGATCGAAGACAGCGAAACCATCGAAGAGTTTCTCGCGCATGGCACGTCCGACGTGGAGGAAGCCGTCCGCAAGGCGGCGGCGACGGAGATCATGCCGCGTTTCCGGCAGCTCGCCGCGCACGAGGTGGACGAGAAGACGGGCCCCCACGACCTGGTGACGGACGCCGACCGCAAGGCCGAGGAGTACCTCACGGCCACGCTCGGCGCCCTGCTGCCCGGCTCGGTCGTGGTCGGCGAGGAGGCGGTGCACGCCAACCCGCTGACGTACGAGGCGATCCAGGGCGAGGCGCCGGTGTGGATCGTCGACCCGGTCGACGGGACACGGCAGTTCGTGCACGGCAACCCCGGCTTCTGCACCCTGGTCGCGCTCGCGCTGGGCGGCAAGGTGCTCGCCTCCTGGACGTACGCTCCGGCGCTCGACCTGTTCGCCACGGCGGTACGGGGCGGGGGCGCCGCTCTCGACGGAGTGCCCCTGCGCTCCGGTTCGCCCGCGCCGGACCGCCCGCTCGAAGTGGCCACGTCCCACCCGGACTTCACGACGGACGACCAGAAGCGCGCTCTGCTCGGCCTGCGCACGGAGGGCGTGCGGACCCGGCCCTGCGGCTCCGCCGGCCTCGAGTATCTGGCCGTCGCCCGCGGCGAGTTGGACGCCACCGGCTTCTCCTGGGAAGCGGCCTGGGACCACGCCGCCGGCCTGCTGCTGGTCGAGGAGGCGGGCGGTGCGCACCTGACCCGCGCGGGCGAGCCGTTCCGTATTACGGGCGGCAACGCCCTCCCCTTCACCGCGGCGCGGGACGCGGCCACGGCTCACCGGGTGGCGGGCCTGCTGGCGGGCGGAGCCTGATCCTCAGGCGGTTGCGCCCGACTCGGGCCGGAGGCCGCAGCGGATGGCCGGAGAAGACCACCCGCGCCCGGGGACGGTCGCCGGCCCGGCATATCCTGATTCCGAATGGCCACCGGCTGACAAAGGAGTCCGAAGGTGCCGTCGATGCTCGATGCGGTCGTGGTGGGTGCGGGGCCGAACGGACTGACGGCCGCCGTGGAGCTGGCCCGTCGCGGCTTCGGCGTGGCCGTCTTCGAGGCACGCGAGACGGTCGGCGGAGGCGCCCGCACCGAGGAGCTGACACTGCCCGGCTTCCGGCACGACCCGTGCTCGGCCGCGCACCCCCTGGGCGCCAACTCGCCCGCCTTCAAGACGATGCCACTCGGGCGGTACGGCCTGGAGTGGCTGCACCACGACCTGCCCATGGCGCACCCCTTCCTGGACGGCACGGCAGCCGTGCTGTCACGGTCCGTGGCCGAGACGGCCGCGTCCTTCGGGCCGCGCGACGCGGGGACGTACCGCAGGCTGGTCGCCCCCTTCACCGGAAGATGGGACACGCTCGCCCGGGACTTCATGTCCCTGCCGCTCACCGCGCTGCCCCGCGCCCCGGTCACCCTCGCCCGCTTCGGTCTCGTCGGTCTGCCGCCCTCGACCTGGCTGATGCGCAGATTCCGCGACGACCGGGCCAGGACGCTGTTCGCGGGTCTGGTAGCGCATGTCATGGCCCCGCTCGACGGCTTCGCCAGCGGCGCCGTCGGCCTCGTCTTCGCGCTGGCCGCGCACGCGGGCGGCTGGCCCGTCGCCCGCGGCGGCTCCCAGTCGATCTCCGACGCGCTCACCGCGTATCTCAAGGACCTCGGCGGCACCGTCCACACCGACTACGACGTCAAGCGCCTCGACGACCTGCCGCCCGCGCGCGCGTACGTCTTCGACACCTCGCCCGCCGCCCTCAGCCGGATCGCGGGCTTCGGCCGGTACTACGAGCGATACCGCTACGGGCCGGGCGTCTTCAAGATCGACTACGCCCTGGACGGACCGGTGCCCTGGGCCGCGAAGGAGGCCCGCCGCGCCGGGACGGTGCAGATCGGCGCAAACACGGCCGAGATCGGCGCCGCCCTGCACGCGGCCTCGCGGGAAGGCCGGGCGCCCGACGCACCGTTCCTGATCACCGTGCAGCCCAGCGTCGTCGACCCCTCCCGGGCGCCGGACGGAAAGCAGGTCTTCTGGGCGTACGGCCATGTGCCGAACGGCTGGACCGGAGACCTCACGGACGCCATCGAGCGCCAGCTGGAGCGGTTCGCGCCGGGCTTCCGCGACCGCGTCCTGGCCCGCGCCACGGCGGGCCCGCCCGAGATGGCCGCCCGCAACGCCAACTACGTGGGCGGGGACATCGCCTGCGGCGCGGCCTCCGGACTGCAACTGATGCTGCGGCCCAAGCCGTCCCTGTTCCCGTACAGCACACCGCATCCGGCCGTGTTCATCTGCTCCTCGGCCACCCCGCCGGGGCCCGGCGTGCACGGCATGTCCGGACACAACGCCGCCAAGGCCGTATGGAGGATGCTGCGCCAGTCATGACCGCCATGACCGCCATCGAACTCGTCCAGGGTGACATCACCCGGCAGAGCGTCGACGCCCTCGTGAACGCCGCGAACTCCTCGCTGCTCGGCGGCGGAGGCGTCGACGGAGCCATCCACCGCCGCGGCGGCCCCGCCATCCTCGACGAGTGCCGAAAGCTCCGCGCCTCGCAGTACGGCAAGGGGCTCCCCACCGGGCAGGCGGTCGCCACGACCGCGGGCGAACTCGACGCCCGCTGGGTGATCCACACGGTGGGTCCGGTCTACAGCCAGAGCGAGGACCGCTCCGACCTGCTGGCCTCCTGTTACCGCGAGTCGCTGCGCGTCGCCGGCGAACTCGGCGCCCGCACGATCGCGTTCCCCGCGATCTCCACCGGCATCTACGGCTGGCCGATCGACGACGGCGCCCGGATCGCCGTGGAGACGGTGCGGGCAACCCGTACATCGGTCGAGGAGGCCAGGTTCGTCCTCTTCGACGAGCGGGCCTACGAGGCGTTTGCCGCGCAGCTCCGCTGACGCCGCTCGTCGTGGGTGAGGACCCTCACGAACCGTGACTCGCGTTCTTAATGCCCGTATTCTCATAAATGCTTCGGTATTTCCTGATAGAGGATTGCTGGAAGCGGGAGTGAGGTGAAGTGTGGTTCGGTCCGACGGGGAATCGATGCGGACGTGGCGTGCGGCAGGCGGCGCAGTGCCCGCCGGTTTCCGTGAGCGGTTTCTGCAGGGTGAGCCGGTTGAGGAAGGCGTACGAACGCCGATCTTGAATTCATGGCAGCGCTGCAGGTCCCTGGGTCTCTCACCGGACCAGTCCGACCTTCCCTTCCGGGAGGACTTCGACCGGGACGGCCGGCTCGTGCGCGCGTCCGGTCCGGTGCTCGACCGGCTGCAGTCCAGGTTCGCGGGCACCAAGATGAACATCTCCGTCGCGGATGCGAGCGGAACGGTCCTTCTGCGGCGTTTCGGAGAGGCGGCCTTGGCCAGGAGTCTCCCGGCGATCCAGCGCGTCCCGGGATTCGTGTTCGCCGAGCGGTTCGCCGCCACCAACGGCATCGGTCTCGCACTGGCGGAGCGGCAACTCATCCGGGTCCACGGTGCCGAGCACTTCGCCGAGCGCTCCCAGGCGAGCGCCTGCCGCGCGATTCCCGTCCGCGACCCGCTCAGCGGGCGTATCGAAGGTGTCCTGTGCCTCGGCTATCCGCGCAGCGCTGAGGACCCGGCGCTCGTCACCGTGATACGCAAGGCGGCCGAAGCCGTCGAGCGGCGGCTGCTGGAGCAGAGTTCCGCGCGTGAGCGCGCGCTGCTGCGGGCGTACCTGGGCACCGGCGCCGATGCCGCCGTCGGCCTCCAGCATGGCGTCGGGGTGGATGAACTGGCCCGTGAGCTGCGCCCCCGTGACCAGGCGATACTCCTGGAGAAGGCCACCGAGCTGATCTCCTGCGCACAGCGGGCCGCCGTCGACGTGTCCCTGCCCGACGGTCGGAGCGTGACGCTCGTGAGCCGTCCCATGACGAGTGCCTCCGGGGTGGAAGGCATGGCCGTCGAGGTCCTCCTCCCCGGCCTTTCGTCCCGACAGGGCCTCCCCGTCACGCGCCAGGCCGACGAGCTGCTCGGCTTCCCCGCCGAGCCCATCGGCCTCCCCGTCGTCGCGCCGTCCGGGTACGTTCCCGTTGCCCCGGCGCCCGGGCAGCACTCCGCCACTCCGCCGTCCGGTCTCCTTCTTAACGCCGCATTCGGCCAGGGCGCCGCATCCGGTCAGGGCGCCGCATCCGGTCAGGAGGCCACGGGCGGTCAGGACGCCATGACCGTCGGTGCTGCCGGCGCGACGGGCGATCACCCCGACTCCCTGCCCCCCGCGAGCAGGCTTGTGCTGGTGGGAGAGCCGGAGGTGGGGAAGCACGCCCTGGCGGCGCGGCGCCGCCTCGAGCTGTTGTCCGAGGCCAGCGCCCGTATAGGCACCACCCTGGACGTGCGCCGCACCGCCCAGGAACTCGCCGAGACGGCGGTTCCTCGACTGGCCGACTTCGCCACGATCGACCTGCCCGACGCCGTAATGCGCGGCGAGGAGTCCCCCGACCCCAGCAGTGACCTGCGTCGTGCGGTGGTCCACGGCATTCGCGACGACGATTCCTTCAGCCCCGTCGGCAAGCGGGTCGACTTCGGCCCGACCGCGCCCCAGCTGCGTTCTCTGACCAGCGGGCAGGCAGTGCTCGAGCCGGACTTGAAGGCCGCCGCGGGCTGGCTCGCCCAGGACCCCGAGCACACCGAGCAGTTGCTGACCCACGCCCACTCCCTCATAGCGGTCCCTCTGGTCGCCCGCGGAGTCGTCCTGGGCGTCGCCAGCTTCTACCGTTCGCAGGACCCCGCCCCCTTCGGAGACGACGACCGCTCGCTGGCCCACGAGCTCGCCACCCGTGCCGCTCTGTCCATGGACAACGCCCGGCGCTTCACGCGTGAACGCACCATGGTCCTGGCCCTGCAGCGGAGCCTGCTCCCGCAGGGCCTGCCCGATCAGGAAGCCGTCGAGGTCGCCCATCGCTATCTGCCCGCCGAATCCGATGTGGGCGGAGACTGGTACGACGTGATCCCCCTCTCCGGCACCCGTGTCGGCCTTTTCGTCGGCGACGTCGTCGGCCACGGCATGCACTCCGCCGCCACCATGGGCCGGCTGCGCACCGCCGCACGCAGCTTCGCCGAACTCGACTTCCCTCCGGACGAAGTCCTCACCCACCTCGACAATGTCGTGGGGCGCTTGGACCGAGAGGATCCCGACGCCGACGGTGTCGGCATCATCGGCGCGACCTGCCTGTACGCCGTCTACGACCCGACCTCGCAGCAGTGCGTCATGGCCCGCGCCGGTCATCCTCCGCCCGCGCTGGTCCGCCCCGACGGCACCGTGTCCTTCCTCGACATGCCCGCCGGGCCGCCTCTCGGCCTCGGCGGTCTGCCCTTCGAAACCGCCGAGATCCACCTTCCCGAGGGCAGCCAGCTGATCCTCTACACCGACGGCCTCATCGAGGACCGGAACCGCGACATCGACGTGTCGCTCGACCGCCTGCGCGCGGCCCTGGCCCACCCGGAGCGCACACCTGAGGCGACGTGTGAGGCGGTCCTGGACCTCGTGGCACCCGCCCATCCCAGCGACGACATCGCACTGCTCGTCGCCCGCACCCACGCGCTGGAACCCCACCGGATCGCCGACTGGCACCTACCCGCCGACCCGGCGGTCGTCAGCGACGTCCGCGCCGCCGTCACACGGCAGTTGGCCGACTGGGGACTCGACGAGGCCGCGTTCGTCGCGGAACTGCTACTCAGCGAGCTGGTCACCAATGCCATCCGCCACGGTGCCGGACCCATCCGGGTACGGCTGCTCCATGGCCCCACCCTGATCTGCGAGGTCTACGACACCAGCAACACCGCCCCGCACCTGCGCCGGGCGGCCGCCACCGACGAGGGGGGCCGTGGCCTGTTCCTCGTCGCGCAGATGGCGCAGAGCTGGGGTACCCGCTACACCCCGGAGGGCAAGGTCATCTGGGCCGAATGCGGGCTCGACGGCACCTGAGGGCCTGCGTATGCCGCTCTGCGCCCCTGACCCGTTCGGGGGGCACAGGCGCTGTCAAATGTCTGAAATACTGCTATTTGCCCGGCTAGTATCCCTGATGAAAGTCGGGAAGAACTCGCCAGGTCGACCCCCGGGAGATGTCCGTGCACGATGCTCCCGACACCTCCGCGAAGGCGATCCAGCCCTCCGGAGCGGAACCTCTGGTCCGCATCCGCGGGCTGGACAAGCGGTTCGGCGGAACCCTCGCGCTGTCCGGGGTCGACCTCGATGTCCACGCGGGCAGCGTCCTGGCCCTTCTCGGCCCCAACGGCGCCGGAAAGTCCACGCTCATCAAAGTGCTCGCCGGCGTCCACCACCCTGACGCAGGGCAGATCACCGTGGCCGGGCACCCGCTCGGAACCCACGCGGCCTCCCGCGGCATGTCCTTCATCCACCAGGACCTCGGTCTCGTGGAGTGGATGACGGTCGCCGAGAACATCGCCCTGAGCACCGGGTATCCGCGCCGCGCCGGACTGATCTCCTGGCGTCGGACCCGGGAGCGCTGCACCGACGCCCTGCGGATCGTCGCCGGACATCTCGACCCCGACGCGCCGATCGCCCGGCTCGCCCCCGCCGAGCGTTCGCTGGTCGCCATCGCCCGAGCCCTGGCGGGACGGGCGAAGCTCATCGTCCTCGACGAGCCGACCGCCCGCCTCCCCGCCGCGGACTGCGCCCGGCTCTTCTCCGTACTGCACGCCCTGCGCGACCGGGGGCACGGCATCCTCTACGTCAGCCATCGCCTGGACGAGGTGTACGAGGTGGCCGACACCTTCGCCGTCCTGCGCGACGGTCACCTCGTCAGCCATGGCGCACTGGCCGGCCACAGCCCCGCCCGTCTGGTGCACGACATCGTCGGCGAGGAACTGACCTCCCCCAGACTCCGTCCGGGGGGACCCCCATCTCGCTTCGCTCGCCGCCCCGCCACGGCCCCCGCCGACGCCCCGGCCGTACTGACCCTCGACGGCGTACGGACCGCAGGCGCGGGCCCCGTCAGCCTGGAACTCAAGGCCGGGGAAGTCCTGGGTCTGGTCGGCCTCTCGGGCGCAGGGCACATGGACCTGGGCCGGGCCCTCGTCGGCTCCCGGCCCATCCTCGACGGTCGCGTACTCCTCGGCGGCCGGCGGTACAGCCCCCACAAGGTCGCCGACGCCGTCGGCCTCGGCGTCGGCTTCGTGACCGGCGACAGACAGCAGGAGGGATGCGCCACCGAGCTGACCGTACGGGAGAACCTCCTGGCCAACCTCCGCGCGGGAGGCCTGCCGGCGCTGCGCTGGATCAGGCCCCGCCGCGAACGCGCCGAGGCCACCACCCTGATCGAACGGTTCTCGGTGCGTCCCCGCGACAGCGAGGCCCCCATCGCCACCCTGTCCGGCGGAAACCAGCAGAAGGTCATGATCGGCCGTTGGCTGCGGGTGGGCCTGCGCCTGCTGGTCCTGGAGGAGCCGACGGCGAGCGTGGACGTCGGCGCCAAGGCCGCGATCTACGGCCTGCTCGACGAGGCGCTGGCCGCCGGCCTCGCTGTGCTGCTCATCTCCACCGATTTCGAGGAGGTCGCGGGCGTGTGCCGACGTGCCCTGGTCTTCGTACGCGGGGCAGTGACGGCCGAGCTGAGCGGTCCGGACCTCACCGTCGCCGGGCTCACCCAGGCAGCTTCGGCCATGCCCCCCTCCGGAAGCGCGACGAACTCATGACCGCCTCGCCCTCCCCCTCCTCGCCCCCGTCCCCACCGCACCGACCGGGCCCGCTGAGCCGATTGGAGAGGCAGGGCGGGCACCTCATCGGCACTTACGGCCTCCTGGCCCTCACCGGTCTGCTCTTCCTGATCTTCTCCCTGACGCTGCCGCGTACCTTTCCCACTGCGGACACCGTCGACTCGATTCTGTCCACCCAGTCGATCCCGGCCGTCCTCGCGCTCGCCGCCATGGTCCCCATCGTGACCGGCGCGTTCGACCTCTCCATCGGCTACGGCCTCGGCCTGGCACACGTCATGGTGATGCAGCTCGTCGTCAACGACGGGTGGCCCTGGCCTCTCGCCTGCCTCGCGGTGATCATTGGAGGGGCCGTGGTAGGCGTCCTCAACGGTGTCATCGTCGAGTTCGGCCGGATCGACTCCTTCATCGCCACTCTCGGGACCGGCAGCATGATGTACGCCGCGACCGGCTGGATCACCGACGGCGGCCGGATCGTCCCGGGTCCGCAAGGCCTCCCGGCCGCCTTCACCGACATCTACGACTCCACGTTCCTCGGCCTTCCGGTCCCCGCCTTCTACGTGCTCGCCCTCGCGGTCGCGCTCTGGCTGGTGCTGGAGCGGCTGCCGCTCGGCCGGTACCTGTACGTCATCGGCTCCAACCCCCGCGCCGCCGACCTCGTCGGCATCCCGACCCGCAGGTACTCCGTCTACGCCTTCGCCACATCGGGGCTGATCGTCGGCTTCGCCGGGGTGCTGCTCGCGGCCCAGCAGCAGATCGGCAATCCGACCGTCGGCCTCGACTATCTGCTGCCCGCCTTCGCCGGTGCTCTCCTCGGCTCCACCGCGATCAAACCCGGCCGCCCCAACGCCATGGGCACCGTGGTCGCCGTCACCGTCCTCGCCGTCGGTCTCACCGGCATCGGCCAGATGGGCGCCGACTTCTGGACGATCCCGCTGTTCTACGGCGGCACCCTGCTCCTCGCCGTCGGCCTGGCCGGCTACTCCGCCCGCCGCCTGCGCACCGGCGCCGTCGCGGCCCGCGATTCACCCGTCGGGCCGCCTCCACCGCCGTACCCACCGACGCAGGACGGTGGCACAGCGGGCACCGCTCCATGACCGACGCCACGGCACCACCCCCGTGACCCCGGCCGCATCCTCCCGCTCATCCCTCCACGAGGAGCTCCCGTGCAGTGCAACCGCAAGGCCACCCCCGGCGTCTTCACGGCTCGGTCCGCCTCCGCGGCCCTGTTGGCAGCGGTGACCGTCCTCGCAGGCTGCGAACGCGGCTCGTCGACAGGCGAGGGGGACTCCGCGACGGGCCCGAGCGGCTGCCCGGCGGCCCACGACAGGGCCCAGGCCGCCGTCAGACAGGCAGAGAAGACCGACGCCCCCTGGGACGGACCGACCAGCGGCCCCACGGCGGTGTCCGGCAAGACCATCGTCTACGTCGCCCAGACCATGACCAATCCCGGAGTCGCGGGCACCGCGAAGGGAGTGAGGGAAGCCGCGCGGGTCATCGGCTGGAACGTCCGGGTGATCGACGGCGGGGGCACGCCCGCCGGCATCCAGGCGGCCATGAGCGCGGCCGTGGCCCTCAGGCCCTCGGGCATCGTCATCGGCGGCTTCGACCCCGACTCGACCTCGCAGCAGGTCGCGCGGGCCGACGCGGCGGGCATCCCGCTCATCGGCTGGCACGCCGTCGCTTCGCCCGGCCCCAGCCAGAGGCGCAAGCTCTTCACCAACGTCACCACCCGGGTCGAGGACGTGGCCGGTATCAGCGCTCAGTGGGTCATCTCGCGTTCCAACGGCCGCGCCGGGGTCGTACTCATCACCGACGCCTCGATCCCCTTCGCCAAGAACAAGTCCGACCTGATCAGGAAGGAGCTGGCCACCTGCTCGGGTGTGAAGCTGCTGGCACAGGAGAACATCCCGATCCCGGACGCCAGCAGCCGCACCCCCCGGGAGATTTCCTCCCTCCTCTCCCGCTTCCAGAGCGACTGGACCTACTCCATCGCCATCAACGACCTGTACTTCGCCGACGCCGCCCCCGCCTTCCGGGCAGCCGGCAGGAAAGGCTCCGGCCCACCCTTCAACATCGGCGCCGGCGACGGCGACCCCTCCGCCTTCCAGCGCATCAACAGCGAGCAGTACCAGGCCGCCACCGTCCCCGAGCCGCTGTCGCTGCAGGGCTGGCAGATCGTCGACGAGTTCAACCGGGCCTTCTCCAGCCGACCCGCCAGCGGCTACGTAGCCCCCGTCCACCTCACCACGGCCGCCAACAGCGCCGGGTCCACGACCTGGGACCCGTCGGGTTACCGGGAGGCCTACCGAAAGATCTGGGGCAGGTAAGAGCGGCATCGGCGTGCCCACTCACCTCTCCGCCGACGGGCTCGGCTCAGCGCGCGGAGGGTCGCTCCAGAGCCGTCTGTGGGGGCGGGGGAGGGGCGTACTCGGTGAGCAGGAGCGCGATGTCGTCCGCTCTGTCGGCGGACCGGCTGGCATCTCGCAGCAGTCCGTCGGCCAGATCCTTCAGGCGCTCCCCGCCCATGTGGGCCAGTGAGGCCCGGAGCCGCTCGATGCCGGAACCGATGTCCGAGCCGCGCCTCTCGACCAGCCCGTCGGTGTACAGGGCCAGGACCGATCCGGGCGCGAGGTGCAGCTCCGACTCCGGATACTCGGCCGTGTCGACGACGCCGAGCAGTGGACCGCCGGGCACATCCAGGATTTCGGCGCGTCCGTCGGGCAGGCGCAGCAGGGGTGGGCAGTGGCCCGCGCGGACGATGCGCACGACCCCCGAGCGGGGGTGGAAGCGGGCGTAGCAGCAGCTGGCGAGCAGTGCCGGGCCGAGGTCGTCGAGGAGGAGCCGGTTGGTGTCGGCGACGACGTCGCCAGGTCGGTGGCCGGCGGTGACGAAGGCCCGTACCGCGCTGCGCAGCTGGCCCATCGCCGCCGCGGCGGGGACGTTGTGCCCCTCGACGTCCCCGACGATCAGCGCGACCTCTTCGCCGGTGGGGATGACGTCGTACCAGTCCCCGCCTATGTCCATCCCCCTGGTGCCCGGAAGATAGCGTCCGGTGACGCGAAGGTCCGGCAGCGTGGGCAGCCGGTGCGGCAGCAGTGCGTTCTGCAGGCCGCGGGCGAGGGCGAATTCGGCGTCGTAGAGCCTGGCACGTTCGAGGGCCTGGGCGATCAGGCCTCCCAGCGCGGTGAGCAGTCCGCGCTCCTCGCCGGGGAACCGATGGACGTCGTCGAAGCCGAGCATGCAGGTTCCGACCGGGCGGTTGGAGGCGATCAGCGGCAGGAACGCCCAGGAGTGGGAGTCGCCGAGAGGGATCCCGGGGTACGTCTTGAGGAGTTCCTGCCGTGACTCGACGAACAGCGGGGCCCCGGACGTCAGCGCGTCCGTCACAGGCAGTCGGGCATGCAGCGGGGTGCCTTCGAACCGGGCGAGAAAGCGTTCCGGGTAGCCACGCTGTGAGAGCAGGTGCAGGCGCCGCTCCTCCACCACGGAGATCGCCAGCTTCTGGCCGCCGAAAGCGGGCAGCAACTGCTCGGCGACGACGTCGCACACCTCGCGCGCGGTGACCGCCTCAGTGAGGGCGCTGCCCAACTGGAGTACGCGGTAGAGGTCACCCAGCCGGGGGGCCGCGGGTGACAGGGAGAGGGGCGGTCCCTCCTCCGCGACGGCCGTCCCGGGCCCGGCCCCGGCCGGAACCGGCTGCCTCACGGGTGCCGCCCATCCCGTCATGCCCTGCGCGCCCGGGTGGAGGGAGAACACGAGCCACTCGTCGGGCGGTCGGCGGACCAGGAAGGAGACCGGTTGCTGGGAGACCACGGCGGCCCGGTAGCGGTCCTCGTAGACGGGATCGGCCAGCCAGGGCAGGACATCCCACGGGCGTCGGCCGAGCAGTTCGTCCTGGCGGGCCCGCAGCAGCTCCTCCAGGCTGTGGTTGGCATAGGTGAGACGCCCGTCCGGAGAGAGCGCGAAGAAGCCGTCTGCGAGTCGCTCGATCGCCGCCACGGCGGCCATACCGCTACCGGAGTCGAGCACGGCGCCGACCAGATGGGACGACGCCTGCGAATTGCCCGGGTTCTCGGGCACCCGCCCCCACAGCTCGACCGTGCGGTCACCCCCGCCGCCGTCGCGGATGCGCAGGCAGTGCGCGAGCACGCGCCCCTCCTGGAGCGCGGCACGGGCGGCGGACCGAAGGCCGGGCAGATCCGCGGGCTCGATCCTGGTCGCCAGGGTGGCCGCACGTCCGTCGAACTCGCGGGGAGGGATCCCGAAGATCGCGCACAGCTCGTCGTCGGCTGTAAGGGCGCCGGTGTCGAGGTTCCAGTCGAACAGGCCCACGCGTGTCACCGGAGCGGACGGTGGGGGAACCACCACCGGCTCGGTCCGCTCGTCGCACTCGCCGAGCGCCTGGCGGCCGCCCAGCCCGGCGAGTGCGGTGCCCAGACGGTCGGCCGCGGAGCGCAGCTGCCGACGCTGCGCTCTCGACAGCCCGGCCCTGTCCGGCTCGGGCGTCCACAGCACGGCCATCGCTCCGAAAGTCCGCTCGCCCGCTCGCACGGGTACTGAGGCGGAGCCGAAGGGGTAGGGCATGGCGACCGAGAGCTGGGGGAAGCGCCGCATCGTCTCCTCGGCGTCGGCCAGGTGGACGATGTGCCCGGAGCGGTATGCCTCCGCCACCGGGATACGGCTGTTCACCGGGATCCGGCGCCACCCGCCCAGCAGGGACGGCGGTGTCCCGCACGCCGCCGTCAGTACGAGCGAGCGATGGTCGCCGGACAGCAGGAACACACTTCCGGCATGCGCTCCGGTCACCTTCATGGCACTGATGAGGGCAGTGACCAGGGCGTCGTCGCGTTCGAGCGCTTCGCCGGCACTCGCGGCGCCGAACGGGTACGAACTCGATGCCTCACCGCTGGCCGACACGCTACCTCGATCATTTTTAGAGCATTTGTTCCAGTTTAGGGCGAGTTTCAGCTTTTGATGGCCATAGAGCTGGGCCGGAAGCCCCCTCCGGCTGCTGCGGTTCTGTTTCTCGCAGGGGGAGCCGGGCACTCGAATCTGGCTTCGTCCGAACCGGATGGGGACGTGAGTACCGTGCCGGGACAGCAGGAACTGCCGTCTACTCTGGACCGGTCGTCCAAGGACGCGCAGCGCACCTGGGTCAAGGCCCATGACTCCGCCGTCGAGCAGTACGGTGAGGGCGAACGGGCGCACCGGGTGGCCTATTCAGCGCTCAAGCACAAGTACGAGAAGGTCGGCGATCACTGGGAGCGCAAGGAGCACCGGCGTAAAGCGAGTGTGGTTCAGTTGCGCGCTTTGCGGGTCTCGGAACGATTTGCCTTGCGTACCGCATCCAGCAACTCGGACTTCGTCATACGGGACCGTCCCTCCACCCCGAGTCGCTTGGCCACGTCGTACAGATGCTGCTTGGAGGCCTGCTCGTCCACGCCTTCGCCGCTGCGTCCGCCCTGCTGCCGTGGCCGTGCCGCATGGGGGTCCCCCCGCTCGAGCGAAGCCGAGAGTGGGGGAGGATCGGACGGAGCACAGCTCGACGCTGATCACGTCTGCTCACCGCGCGGCAGCGTCAGCCGAACCGGGCCGCGAGACGCCGGTACAGGGCCGGTGCCGCGCCGTGCAGCCGGCTGGGCATGTGGAGCCAGCCAGGTACGTACACCTCGTCGCGGTTGCGGGTGATGGCCTGCCAGACGGCTTCGGCGACTCGTTCGGCCGGTACCGGTCTGGGGCGCGAGCGCAGGTACGGAGCGCCGCGTCGTTCGAAGAACGGGGTGTCCACGACCCCTGGCATGACATGGCTGATGCCCACGCCCGTGCCGCGCAACTCGTAGCGGAGCGCCTCGGCGAAGGTGCCGAGGGCGGCCTTGGCGGCGGAGTAGACGGCCTCGTCACGGACCCCGAGGCTGCCGGCGACGGAGCCGATGAGCACCACCCGGCCGGTGCCCTGGCTGACCATGCCCGGCAGCAGGAGCCGTACCAGATGCACCGGCGCCAGTACGTCGACGGAGAACACCTCGTCGATGGCCCCCGGAGGCATGGTGTCGAACGGCCCCGCCCAGCCGATGCCGGCCCCGGCCACCAGCAGATCGACCCGGCCGGCGGAGTCCAGGACGTACTCGGCGAGCCGTCGGTCCGCTCCCGGCTCGGCCAGATCCGTGGGGAAGGCGTCGGCCGAGGTGTCGTTGGCGCTCTGGTCGAGGTCCTGGGCGACTCGCTCGAGCCGCGTCCGGTCGCGCCCGTTGAGTACGAGGTGCCAGTTGCCCTCCGCCGCCAGGCGCCGTGCGACGGCGGCGCCGATTCCCGAGGAGGCGCCCGTCACCAGGGCCACGCTCGTTCTGGGTGCCGACGCATCGGCCGGGTGTGGGTGGGTGCCCGTGTCCGTCCCGGCCGCGGTGCCGACGGGCGCGGTGGCTTCGGAGCCGGTGGGGGAAGCGTTGTGGGGCACGGTAGTCGTCCTCTGCAACCGGTGAAGCCACATGTCGGTTGGTGACGGGGTACTCCGGGCCCAGTGTACGAAGAGACTGCCCTGTCCGCCCGGCCCGTGCGCGGGCAGTCGTACGTCGCCGCTCGCGCCCACCTGCCCCAATCCCTGGTAGGAAGCGCAGGCCGACGGGTACTACGAGTGCCATGGGCGATTCACTTTCCGGGCTTTCGGAACCTTCCGGACTTTCCCTCGCCGAGGCGTACGACCTTCCGGGTACCGGCCGGGCGCACCACCCTGTCCCGTCCGTCGCTGTCCTCGTGGAACTGCTCAGGAACGGTGCGTCCGGCGGTCACGTCAAGTGCTGGGAGCACTTCGCCCAAGCCGCGGCCCGGCACACCGGGCCCGGCGCCGGTATCGACCTGACCGTGTACGTCCTCGGCGAGCGGGAGAGCGTGGAGCCGCTGTCGCCCCGCGTGCGGTTCGTCAGCCTGCGGCCGGTGCTCAGCACGGCGGCCCTGATGCCCGCGGTCGGCGGAGTCGACATCGTCGATCTGGCGCCCTTCCACCCCGGGCTGTCCAGGCTGCTTCCGCGTCACGACGTCTGGCACCTCACGCACACCTTCGCCTTCGCCTCCACGGCGGCCCTTCTGGTCCGACGCGCGGACCGGGGCAGGACAGCCGAACGACCGGGTGTGGTGGGTTCGCTCCACACGGACGTCCCGGCCCTGGCGTCCGTGTACCTGAAGCAGATGCTCGGCAGGACCCCGGCCCTGGCCTGGATGGACGGGCGGTTCCCCGGCGGGGGCGCGCCGGGCGCGGTCGCCCGGCTGGCCCGGCGGCGGCGCGACCGGCTGATCCGGATGTGCGACCGGGTGCTCGTCGCCTCGCCGAACGATCGCGCCGAGATCACCGCGCTGACGGACCCCGACCGGGTCTCGCAGCTGCGGCGAGGCATCGACCGTGAGCGGTTCCGGCCCGATCCCTGGGCCCGCGGCGCCCTCGCCCGGGCCCACGGCGTGCCCGTGGACCGGCCGCTCATCCTGTTCGTGGGCCGCGTGGACGCCTCCAAGCGTGCCCTGCTGCTCGCCGAGGCGGTGGACCGGATGAGGCGGCAGGGGCATGCCGTACATCTGCTGATGGTCGGCACGGGTGCCGACCGGGGCCGGGTCGCGGAACTGCTCGGCCCCGACGTGACGCTGCTCGGGCCGCAGCCCCAGGAGTGGCTGGCCCGGGTGTACGCCGGATGCGATGTGTTCGCCTTCCCGTCCCGGACGGAGACCGTCGGCAACGTCGTCGCCGAGGCGATGGCCTGCCGCCTCCCCGTGGTGCTGCCCGCGGGTGCCCGGACCACGCAGTGGCTGGCCGGGCCGGAGCGGGACGGCCTGGTCGTACGGCACGACGACGCGGCGGGGTGGGCGCAGGTGCTGACCGAACTGGTGACGCGACCGGAGCTGCGCCGTGTGGTGGGGGAGCGGGCGGTCGCCACGGCCCGGCACCGGCACCCCACCTGGGCTCAGGTGTTCGCCGACGACCTGTTGCCGGTCTGGCAGGAAGCGGCGGCGGTCGCATCGGCCTCCGGCGGATCCGCCACACGCCGCATGTGAGCGCGACCTGAGGCTGCCGATGGGCACTACGACCAGAAGTCCGTCGTGCGCTCGGCAGCCGCTCGTCTGCCGCCGGGACCGTCAGCAACCGAGGAATGGTGCGTCTCGCGCGGGTGCAGCGCGGCGATCAAGGGCGACGAGTTCAGCCGTACGATCCCGAAGACCGTGAGGCACACACCCAGGACCGTAAAAGCTGAGGTGGGCCAGCCGTGGTGCAGTGACTCCCCGAACAACGTCGTGCCGGTCGCGATGGCCACGGCCGGTTCCGTCGCGTCCATCACCGTCATCGTGGCGGCCAGCGGCCCCGCCTGGAACGCGCTCTGGATCAGCAGCAGCCCGGCGAAACTGGCGATGACCAGCAGATACGTCTGCCAGGCCGTGAACAGCGCGAGCAGGCCCCGTTCCACGTGCGCGACGGTGATGGTCAGCAGCACGGACTGGAAACCCATCACCGCTCCGCCGGCCAGGGCCACGAGAGACGCCCGCCACGTACCGCTCACGAACCGGCGCGCCACCAGCGCGCCGAGCGTCACCCCGCAGACCGAGCCCAGCGTCATCAGCCAGGGCCCGAGATCCGCGTCCGTCGAGCTGCCGCCGTGCGGCCGTGCGGTGGACAGGGCGAGCGCCAGACCGGCCGCCACCGCGAAGGTGCCGATCCACTCCCGAACACCCAGCCGCTTGCGGCTGAGCCGCGCGGACAGCGGCACCGCGAAGATCAGCTCGCAGACGATCAGCGGCTGCACCAGGCTGAGCGGTGCGGAAGCAAGGGCCAGGGCCTGGAACCCGTAGGCGATGAAGGCGAAGGCGATCCCGGACAGCCACAGCGGCATCCGGACCAGATGGCTGAGCAGGGTCCAGGAGAGCGCTTCCTCGGCGGGCCGGGCGCTGGCCGCCCGCTGCTGGAGCACTCCTGCCAGGGCGAAGCAGGCGCCCGCGGCGAGTGAGGCGAGGACGGCGACCGGCATACCGGGCCCTGTTCCGGGGCTCGCGGCCGGTCAGTGCTGCGGCCCGGGCGGCTTGGCGTGGGCGGCAGGCCGGGTGTGGACGTACAGCTCGCGGCGGTCGCCGAGGTCGGTGTGCGGGGGCAGGGGCAGTTCGTAGCGGACCGGGCGGGCGTGGTCGGCGAGTTGTCGCTGCGGGTTGTACACACGGTTGAACTTCCACAGCATGCGGGCGAAGTTCGTCTGACCGTGGGCGAGATTGCGGCCGAGGACGCGTGCCGCGCCGAAGGCGGTGCGCAGACCGAGGTGCTTCTTGTGCAGGACGGCCTGGGTGCGGACCAGCTCCCGGTAGAAGACGTCGAGCGGCAGGGCCGTGGGCACGACGGCGTGCTGGATGTCGAAGAGCCGGTAGTCGCGGGTGGTCAGCCGGCGCGACTCGGTGTGCCAGATCTCCGTACCCGGATACGGCGTCATCACGGTGAGGTGGACGATCTCCGGTACGGACAGCGCGAACTCGCGGACGACCCGGAAGCGTTCCTCGTCCCAGGCCGGGTCCACGATCAGGTTGATGGCGACGTTGATGCCGAGCTTGCGGGCCGTCTCCAGGGCGTGAAAATTTTCGTCCGGGCTGACCCGTTTGCGGTACAGCTCGAGGCCCTCCTCGTCGAGCGCCTCCATGCCGAGGAACATGTAGCTCAGCCCCAGCCTGGCCCAGCGCTCGAAGACCTCCGTGTGGCGCAGCAGTACGTCGCTGCGGGTCTCCAGGTAGTAGCGCTTGCGGATCCCCCGGCGTTCCACCTGCGCGGCGATGGCGTCGCCGTGCTCCGGGCGGATGAACGCGACGTCGTCGACGATGAACACGTTCGGCTCCTGGATGGAGGCGAGCTCGTCGGCCGCCGCTTCCGGGGACGCCTTGCGGTAGCTGCGGCCGTAGAAGGTCCACGCCGAGCAGAACGAGCAGTCCCAGGGGCAGCCGCGGGTGAACTCGATGGAGGCGCACGGGTCGAGTTCCCCGATGAAGTACCGGCGGCGGTGACGCATGAGGTCGCGGGCCGGTCGCGGCGAGTCGATGCCGTGCAGCAGCCGCGGGGCGGGCCCGTGGCCGTCCGCGGTGACCACGCCCGGGACGCCGTCCACACCACCGTCACGGACCGCTTCGAGCAGCGGGCCCACGGCCGGTTCGCCCTCGCCGCGGACCACCGCGTCGACAGCTCCCTCCGCCTGGGCGAGCACGTCCTCGGCGACGAAGGAGACGCTGTGGCCGCCGAAGAAGACGAAACAGCCGGGCACGGTCCGTTTCGTCCACTCGGCGATCTCGATGGCCTCCGGAATGTTGGCGAGGTAGTTCAGCGAGATGCCGAGCGCTTCCGGCTGGAAGGACGCGAGTTCCGAACGCAGATCCGCGTGGTCGAGCACCTGGAGGTCCACCACTCGTACCTGATGACCTGCGTCGCGGGCGGCGCCGGCCACTCGTTCAAGACCGAGTGGTTCCAGCCTCAGGAAGATCTCCGAGTACAGCAGGGCGCTGGGGTGGACGAGCAGTAGGCGCATGGATCACCTCGGGACGGAGACGGCTGCCGCTGTTCAAACAATGCCAGCGCCTCCGGCTTTCGGCTCCTTGGGCGGGTTGCCTCCGGCGGTTGAGCGGGGTGCCTACAGGGGCGGTGGATTGCGGTTCGTTTGCGGGTGCGGGTTCGTCGTGGCTTGTCGCGCAGTTCCCCGCGCCCCTAAAAACCTGCGCCTTGCCCACAACCCCGCCCACGACGCACCTAAGGGGCGCGGGGCGTGACGCTATGCGGCTCCGCCGCGTGGGCGCGAGTAACCACAATGCACCCGCACCCGACAACGAACCCACCCGCTCAACCGCCGGAGGCAGGGAGTACGAGGCCGGACTGGTAGGCGATGACGACCAGTTGGGCGCGGTCGCGGGCATCGAGCTTCGTCATGGCGCGCTGCACGTGGGTGCGGACGGTCAGCGGGCTGAGGAAAAGGACGTCGGCGATCTCCGCGTTCGACTTGCCCTCGGCGGCCAGGGCCATCACCTCGCGTTCGCGGGCGGTCAGCGCGGCGAGGCGTTCGGCCGGGGCCAGATGGGGGCCGGCCTCCGGAGAACACCGCGATCGTGATCAGCGCGGCGGCCACGACCACACGGGCGCTGTAGCGGAATCCGGAGACGACCGCCTGCGCGGGCCGGTCCCCGTGGACGTACGCCTCACGCATCCGGGAGACCAGGAAGACCTCGTAGTCCATGGCGAGACCGAAGACGATGCCCACCAGGAAGATCGGCATGAGGCTCATGATCGGACCCCTCTCGGTGACCCCGAGGAGCTCGGCACCCCAGCCCCACTGGAAGACGGCGACGACCGCGCCGAGGGCCGCGAGCACCGACAGCAGGAAGCCCACGGCCGCCTTGAGGGGCACCAGGATGGACCGGAAGACCACCAGCAGCAGCACGATCGCCAGGCCCACCACGACCACGAGGTACGCGATCAGCGCGTCCTGCACCTTCTGGGCGACGTCGATGTTCACCGCGGTGGTGCCGGTGACCTGGAAGGAAGCCCCGTTCGTCGCGGCCTCGACACCGGGGCGCCCGTCGCGCAGCGACTGGACGAGATCCTTGGTCGCCTCGTCGCTGGGCCCGGTGCCCGGGACGGCGGAGAACACCGCGGTGTCGCCCGCGGGGTTGAACTGGGCCGGCGAGACGGAGACGACCCCCTTTGTGGCACCGACCTGCTCGGAGATCGTCGTCACCGCGGCCTTGGGGTCGTCGGCCTCATCGGCGTCCACGACGAAGGTCAGCGGCCCGTTGAAGCCGGGACCGAAGCCGTCGGCGAGGGCGTCATAGGCGCGGCGCTCGGTGGTCGACGTGGACTTGACCTCGGCTCCGGGCATACCCAGCTGCAGCGGCGCCGGCCCCAGCTACATGTCGCATTCTCGCCAGCCACCGCCATGACCATGGCCGATGCTGGAGGCATGCAGAACGGGACGTACAAGCAGAACGGGACGTACAACGGGACACGGAACGCCATGCACACCGACACCGAACGCTGCGTTCGGGCCGTCCAGTCGAAGGACGCCCGCTTCGACGGCTGGTTCTACACCGCGGTGCTGACGACCCGGATCTACTGCCGGCCCAGCTGCCCGGTCGTGCCGCCGAAGCCGGAGAACATGACGTTCTACCCGAGCGCGGCAGCCTGCCAGCAGGCAGGATTCCGGGCCTGCAAGCGCTGCCGCCCCGACACCAGCCCCGGCTCGCCCGAATGGAACCAGCGCGCCGACCTGGTCGCCCGCGCGATGCGGCTGATCGGCGACGGAGTCGTGGACCGCGAGGGCGTCACCGGTCTCGCGACACGGCTCGGCTACAGCACCCGGCAGATCGAACGCCAGCTCTTGGCCGAACTGGGCGCAGGCCCGCTCGCCCTCGCCCGAGCCCAGCGCGCCCACACCGCCCGCCTCCTCATCGAGACGACCCCGGTCCCGATGGCCGAGATCGCCTTCGCGGCGGGCTTCTCCTCCATCCGCACCTTCAACGACACGGTCCGCGAGGTCTTCGCCCTCGCCCCGAGCGAACTACGCGCCCGGGTACCCAAGAACCGCGCCAACTCGCCCGGTACGCCAGGGGTATTGGCGCTACGCCTCCCCTTCCGGGCCCCGCTCAACCCCGACAACCTCTTCGGTCATCTCGCCGCCACGGCCGTACCCGGCGTCGAGGAATGGCGCGACGGCGCATACCGCCGCACCCTGCGCCTGCCCTACGGTCACGGCGTCGTCGCACTCACCCCGAAGTCCGACCACATCGGCTGCCGGCTCAGCCTCAGCGACATGCGCGACCTGACCGTCGCCATCAGCCGCTGCCGCCGCATGCTCGACCTCGACGCCGACCCGGTCGCGGTCGACGACCAGTTGCGTACGGATCCACTGCTCGCCCCGCTCGTCGACAAGGCGCCGGGCCGCCGGGTGCCGCGTACCGTCGACGAGGCCGAGTTCGCGATGCGCGCGGTGCTCGGCCAGCAGGTGTCCACGGCCGCCGCCCGTACGCACACCGCACGCCTGGTCACGGCGCACGGCGAGACGGTCGACGACCCCGAAGGCGGCCTCACCCACCTCTTCCCCTCCGCCCAGGCGCTGGCCGCGCTCGACCCCGCCTCGCTCGCGATGCCGGCCACACGACGCACCACCTTCACCACGCTCGTACGCCAACTCGCTGACGAATCCCTCCATTTGGGTGTCGAGAGCGACTGGGAGGAGACCCGCGCCCGGCTGCTCACACTGCCCGGCTTCGGCCCGTGGACCGTCGACGTCATCGCGATGCGCGCCCTCGGCGATCCCGACGCCTTCCTGCCCACCGACCTCGGGGTCCGGCGCGCCGCCGGGGAGTTGGGCCTGCCGTCCACGCCCGCCGCGCTCACGGCCCGTGCCGCGGCCTGGCAGCCCTGGCGGGCGTACGCCGTCCAGTATCTCTGGGCGACCGGCGACCATCCCGTCAACTTCCTTCCCGTATAAGCCAGTACAGACCAGCAGAAGCCACTGCAAGCCTGCACAAGTCACCGAAGGACATTCAGTGAAACAGCACACCGTGATCGACAGCCCCTACGGCCCCCTCACCCTCGTCGCCACCGACGGCGTCCTGTCCGGCCTCTATATGACCGACCAGCGCCACCGCCCACCGGAGGAGACCTTCGGCGCACCCGACGACACGCCCTTCGGCGAGACGATCGACCAGCTGAAGGCCTACTTCGCGGGCGAGTTGAAGGAGTTCGACCTGCCCCTGCGCCTCGACGGCACACCGTTCCAGCGCACGGTCTGGGAACAGCTCCGCCGCATCCCCTACGGCGAGACCCGCTCGTACGGCGAACTCGCCGACGCTCTCGGCAACCCCAAGGCCTCCCGCGCCGTGGGCCTCGCCAACGGCAGGAACCCTGTCGGCATCATCGTGCCCTGCCACCGGGTCGTGGGCGCGAACGGCAGCCTCACAGGCTACGGCGGCGGCCTGGACCGCAAGAAGCGACTGCTGGACTTCGAACGGGGCGCCGGGCTCTTCTAGTCGGCCGGCCGCTTCGGGAGCTTCGTCAGGTTCGTCAATGGCAGCGGGGTGACGTTCCGTTTGCGCGTGACGTGACCTGGGTCGCCCAACTGTCCACCTGTTGTGGGCTCTTACGGCGGATCCCGGACTGGGACCAAGTGGCGTGAGCTGGCCTCCAGTTGAAGCAGCAGGAGCTGTACGCCGCGGACCGCGCGCCGGCGCCGGAAACGGAACCGGAGCTGCCGCGAACAGCTCCCCATGGAGCAAGGAACCCTGGACCTGCGATCCTTGCCCGCCATGACAGAGCTGGAATCGCGGGACTACCGCCGCATGCGCCGGCAACCGGCTCACCACCGTGCTGGTCGCCCGCGAAGCGGCATTGGTCTGACGGGCGATCAACCGGCCGTCACGCGGCGATCTTGCGCAGCAGTTCCGGCAGGGCCGTCCCGATCGGCTCCCGTACGACCTCGTCGGCCTGGTCGTCGTACGGAGTCGGCTCGGCGTTCACGATGATCAGTCGCGCCCCGTGCTCGGCGGCGAGCCCCGCGAGCCCCGCCGCGGGCTGCACCTGGAGGCTGGTGCCGACAGCGATGAACACCTGGCAGGCCTTGGTGATGGCGACGGCCTCACCGAGGACCGAGGGGTCGAGCCGCTCGCCGAACATCACCGTCGCCGACTTCAGGATTCCCCCGCACTCCAGGCACGGCGGATCCTCCTCACCCGCCGCGATCCGGGCCAGGGCATCCTCCATCGGGGCCTTCGCCTGACAGCCCGTGCACACCACGGTCCGCGCCGTCCCGTGCAGCTCGAGCACCTTCCGGGCCGGCATCCCGGCGAGCTGATGCAACCCGTCCACGTTCTGCGTGATCACCCGCACCGGCACCCCGGCCCGCTCCAGCTCGGCCACCGCCCGGTGTGCGGCGTTCGGCTCGGCCTGGAGTGTCCGGTTCTTCCGCCGCATCTGCCACGACCGCCGCCGGATCTCCGGATCCCCCATGTAGTACTCGTACGTCACGAGCTTCTGAGCCTCCGGGTCCCGCTGCCACAGCCCGTTCGGGCCGCGGTAGTCGGGGATGCCGGAGTCGGTGGAGATACCGGCCCCGCTGAGAATCGCGACGAGAGGTTTGTCCATGAGCCGAGGGTAGGCAGCCCCGTCCGAGCGGAGCCAACGGATATCGCCGTGGCGCCGTCAGGCAGTCGGCACGCCGTACGTCCGGTCGTAATGGTGGGCAACCAGGAGCCCGGCGCCGTCGCAGGCGAGCTGCCAGTCGTGGACGCCGGTCTCCACGCCGTCGGTGAAGTTCCACAGGAGCGTGCCCCGAGCGGCGTCGATCGCGTAGAAGCCGTTGCCGTTGCGGAAAGCCGGGACGTAGACCTCCCGGGGGCCCGCGACGACCGGATGGTCGGTGTTGAGGCGCGGGGTCGGGCAGAACCAGCGCTTGGAGCCGTTCGCCGCGTTGAAGGCGTACACCCCGGAGGGAGCCGTACCGGTGGCGTAGACCGTGTTGCCGGCGACGCCGAGGGAGGCGAACTGGCCACGTTCCGCCCGCACATTCCAGCGGGTCCGCCCGGTGGCGAGGTGCAGCGCCATGAGTTCCCGGCCGACGGCGAAGACCGTTTTGCCCAGCACCGCCAGACCCGGCCGGAGTTCGTAGCCGACGGGATGCCTCCACCGAACACCGCTGTCGTCGGTGTTCCGGGCCGTCACATTGCGAAATCCGTCGGCGTAGATGAAATTGCCGGGGAAGACGACCGGTTCCAGCGGGATACCGACGTCCTCGGGGCTGATGGGCGTGATGTCGGCCCGGCCGGCCTTGAGGTCGATGCCGAAGACCGTGTTCGTGGACGTCGCGACGCCCTGCCCACCGGACTGGCGCTGGAGTCGCAGACCGATGACGGTGACGACACGGTCACTGACCTTGTCGAACATCGTGTCGAACCGGAAATCCGCTCCGAAGTCGTACGTGAAACGCTCCGTGCCCTTGTCCGGATCGACACCGATCACCGTCGCACCCTCGCCCAGCGCGACCGCGGCGCCGAGGACCTTGACGACCGGAGTGGGTGACTGGCTGATGCCCCGGTAGACCCACTTGGGCCGCGTTCCGTCCTTGAGATCGAGGGCGACCAGGTTGCCCGGGCGGGTCTTCACCAGGGCCGTCCCGCCCTGGAACACGGCCGGTGCCTGAAGCAGCGGATCGCTGCGATACGTCCAGAGCGGCCGCGGCGCCGGGCCGAGCGGTTCAGCGGTCTGCTTGTCCGCCTTGTCTCCCCGGGTGAGCAGCAGAGCGGTGCTGACGACGGCGGCGGTGGTGCCCGCCGACGCGGCGAGAATCGCGCGCCGGGAGAGGCGGCGTCGCGCAGGGGTCTGGCGATGGGCGGGGTAGGCGGCGGGCTCTGGTTCCCGGGGCCGGGGGATGGCGGGAGCCTCGGCCACGTGGCCGGAGCCGTAGGAGTGGTGTGGAGGCGGGGTGGAGGACGCCCCATACCGGTCGTACGCGCGCGGCGCATGGCCGTTGTGGTGGGCGGAGACCGGGATCCGGTTGCGCGATGGAGTGCGCGACGGGGTGTCGAGAGCCCTCAAGGCTGCCGTACGCCGGGCGATCGACGACGCCACCGGCGAGGGCAGCCACCCGCGCCCCACTGTCTGCTCCACTCCGCCGGGCGCACAGGCCGCGTACAGCTGGTCGGCAGTGATCCGGTGACGTGGATCTTTGGCGAGACACAGGCTGATGATCTCGTCCAGTGGCTTGGGTACGCCCGTCAGGTCGGGCGCGTCGTGCACCACCTGGTAGAGAAGGGTGGCCGCCGCGGAGCCGATGAACGGGGCGTGACCGGACGCGGCGTACGTGAGCACCGATCCGAGGGAGAAGATGTCCCCGGCCGGCCCGGTCGGAGCACCGGTGGCCTGCTCGGGACACATGTACTCGAGGGACCCGAAAATGGTTCCGGCGCTGGTGAGGTCATAGCCGTCGTTCGCCCGGACGATGCCGAAGTCGATGACGCGCGGACCGTCGGCAGCAAGCAGCACGTTGGACGGCTTGAGGTCGCGGTGCACAAGTCCCGCCGAGTGCACGTCGAGCAGTGCCTCCGCGGCGCAGGCTCCCAGCGCGAGCACCGATGGCACCGGCAACGGCCCGTGCTCGGCGACCGCCTCTTCGAGGGTCGGCCCGGGTATGTAGGGGGTGGCCAGCCAGGGAGTCGCGGCATCCGGATCGGCGTCCACCAAGGGCACCGTGTATCTGCCGCCGACTGCCTGCGCGGCCGCCACCTCACGACGGAAACGGATACGGAAGGTCCGGTCCGCAAGCTTCTCGGGGCGGATGACCTTGACCGCGACCGCGCGCCCGTACGAAGACGTGGCCAGATAGACCTGTCCCATGCCCCCCGCGCCGAGCCGCGCCAGAAGGCGGTAGGGGCCTAGCTCCTCGGGATCGTCTGGGCCCAGTGGATCCATCGGTCTCCTCGTGTGGCGGAATCGCTACCCTGGGTTGTGGTATTTTCCTTTCGTCCCGCAAGGGATCGGTTCGGGCTGGACCGCAACCTTTGGGTTGGAAGCCCCCCTCCTTCAGGTGGGGGAGCGGAGTCACGACCTCAGCTGCCTGTTGGCAATGCGCTGAGGTGCCCCAGTTCTGGGACGAGGTGTGTGGCGGGCAGGATCGCCCGCACACACTTGAAAGTTAGAATAGGTGCCTGAGTGACAACTGGGGACCATTTTCAGGAAGTTGTTTGGCCGAAACGGTCAACACCCGTCGTCAGGCCACCCGGTGGCCGTTCTCCAGCTCGGCCGTCCCCGATCCGTCCGCGAGTGCGTCGAGGGCGGCCAGTACCCGCCGCCCCGTGGCGCTCGGCAGGAACTCGGCGACTTGGTCGCGCGCCACGAGACGCCAGGACAGCAGCTCCTCCTCCTGCAGGCGGATCGCCTTGAACTGGTCCTCGCGCAGAACACCGCCGTCATACAGATACGCGACGATCGGCGGACGCCCGGCACCCGGCACCCAGTCCACCGCGAGCAGCCGGCCGATCTCCAGATCCAGGCCGATCTCCTCCGCGGTCTCCCGGCGGGCGCCCTGCCGAGGGGTCTCCCCGTCGTCGGACTCGACGGTTCCGCCGGGCAGCGCCCACCCCTCGCGGTAGTTGGGCTCCACGAGCAGCACACGGCCCTCGGCGTCGCGGATGAGTGCGGCGGCACCGGCGAGGACACGGGGGAGACCGGCGATGTACGTGGCGTAGTCAGGAGGAAGGGTCATTGGGGCAGCGTAACGAGGTGTTCACGTGCCCAGCTCCGCCAACCGCACCGTCCGCTCGGCCAGTTCACTGATCCGTACGCCGTCGAAGCCGAACACCGCGCTGCGGACCCTGTTCTCGAGGGGGTCCTTCCACTGCGGGGGGATCGCGGTGGCGCCGTTGAGGACACCCGCGACGGAACCCGCCGTGGCGCCGGTCGAGTCGGTGTCGAGGCCGCCTCGCACGGTCAGGGTGATCGTGCGGGTGAAGTCGCCGTCTCCGTACAGGAGTCCGGCGGTCAGCACCGCGGCGTTCGGGATGGTGTGGATCCAGCCGAGGCCGGAGGTCTCCTCGGCGAGGGTGGTGAGCGTGTCCTCCCAGGGCAGCCGGGACTCGTGGAGCGAGAGCACGCGGCGTACGGTCCGGGACAGGCGGCTGCTCGCCGGGATCACCGCCAGCGCGGTGTCCAGGGCCGACCGTGCGGTCGGCGCGGTGAACGCGGCGGCCACCAGCGCCGCCGCCCACATTGCGCCGTACACACCGTTGGCGGTGTGCGACAGGACGGCGTCCCGGCGGGCGAGGGAGGCCGCGCGTCGAGGGTCGCCCGGGCTGGTCCAGCCGTAGATGTCGGCGCGGATGAGGGCGCCGATCCACTCCTGGTAGGGGTTGTCGTGCGTCGCCGTCAGCGGCGGTTTCAGACCGTCGGCGAGGTTCCGGTACGCGACGCGCTCCGCCGTGAACGTCTGCAGATACGGCAGCCGCAGCAGCCACAGCTCGCCGACCTGCTCCGTGCTGAAGCCGAAGCCGTACGTCTCGAGGAGATCGAGGCCGAGGATCGCGTAGTCGATGTCGTCGTCCCGGCAGCTGCCATGGATCCGGCCGCGTACGCACTCACGCCACTCGGGGCGCAGCTCCAGTTCGACGCCCGGCTCGACGGGCTCGGGCAGATAGTCGGTGAGCGGCAGGGCGGCGGCCTGCCGCAGATAGCGGTCGATGCGGTCCCGCGTCCAGTGGTCGCCCTGCTCGACCGGTTTGCCGAGCATGTTGCCCGCGATCCGGCCCAGCCAGCCCCCGAGAACGCGGTCCGCGACGTCAACACCGACAGGGGTCATACGTCCGGTGTACCGAATTCCCGCCCGTCCTGCCTGGTTTATGCCGATCCCGTCTCGCGCCACATGAGGGTCTCGTCGGGTTTTATTCGTATTGCGGGTTTGGAGATCCATGCGTTCCGTGCGTTCCGTTCAGTCCCTGCGTTCCGCGCAGGCGAAGAGCCGTACGACCGTCCTGGCGGTCGCTGCCGCTGTCGCCGCCCTGTCCGCCACCGCGGCGGCCCCTGCCCATGCCGCGCCCGGCGATCCGCTGGTCACGACGGGGAACGTCGGCAACGTCCGGATGGGCGACACCGACACCCTGGAGGACGTGCTGGAGCACATCAGCGAGCCGTTCGGCGGCAGCGGGACGCTGACGCACCAGATGTACGACTCCCCGGGCGCCGCGACGGCCGAGTGACCTGTGTTCACCAAGGCGCTGTCCGGGGTGCGGGATTCGGCCTGGGCAGCGCCGCCTGAGCCGGTTAGGGTCACAGCGGCGCGACTGCCTTGACATGTCTCAAGGCCCGGAGAACAAGGGGAGTACAAGGTGGCGGACGCTGCAGTGAACCGGACCCGGGGGCGTACCCAGCGGGTGCTGATCGCCGCGGACAAGTTCAAGGGCTCGCTTACGGCCGTGGAGGTCGCGCAGCGGGTGACGGCGGGGCTGCACCGGGTCGCGCCGCGTGTCGAGGTCGAGGCCCTGCCGGTGGCCGACGGTGGCGACGGCACGGTCGACGCCGCGGTCGCGGCCGGGTTCGAGCGGCGTGAGGTACGGGTCGCCGGGCCGCTCGGGGACGAGGTCACCGCCGCGTACGCCCTGCGCGGCGACACGGCGGTCGTGGAGATGGCCGAGGCCAGCGGCTTGCAGCGGCTGCCTCTCGGCGTCCTCGCTCCGCTCACCGCGTCCACGTACGGGTCCGGAGAGCTGCTCCGGGCCGCCCTGGACGCCGGGGCACGGACGATCGTCTTCGGGGTCGGCGGCAGCGCCACGACGGACGGGGGCGCGGGGATGCTGGCCGCGCTCGGAGCTCGCTTCCTGGACGAGAACGGGGAGCCGCTGCCTCCCGGCGGCGGGCCCCTGCGGGAGCTCGCCACGGCAGATCTGTCCGGTCTTGATCCCCGTCTCGCCTCGGTCGACGTGGTGCTCGCGAGCGACGTGGACAATCCGCTGACCGGGCCCAAGGGGGCGCCCGCGGTGTACGGCCCGCAGAAGGGGGCCTCTCCGGATGACGTGGCGGCCCTCGATGCCTCCCTCGCGCATTTCGCCGCGGTTCTGGAGAAGGCGATCGGGGACAGGGCCGCGGAGTACGCTGTCGCGCCCGGTGCGGGGGCCGCCGGCGGTATCGGATACGGGGCTCTTGTGGGCCTCGGGGCGAGCTTCCGGCCCGGGATCGAAGTGATGCTCGACGTTCTCGGCTTCGCGCCCGCGCTGGAACGGGCCACGCTCGTCATCACCGGCGAGGGTTCCCTCGACGAGCAGACCCTCCACGGCAAGGCTCCCGCCGGGGTCGCCGCTGCCGCTCGCGCCGCCGGCAAGGAGGTCATCGCGGTCTGCGGCCGGCTCGCCCTTCCTCCGGAGGCCCTCGGCCGGGCGGGCATCCGCCGGGCGTACCCCCTGACGGACGTGGAGCCCGACGTGGCGCGCTGCATCGCCGAGGCGGGGCCGCTTCTGGAGGACGTGGGGGAGCAGATCGCGCGGGACTTCTTGGTCTGAGGGTTTCTTCGCCCCCGCCTGAAGTCTGGCACGTCGCCTTCGCCTGACGCCCGGCACGCCGTCCCGGGCCTGACGTTCGGCACGCCGTCCCGGCACCTGTAGAGGGCCCGAACCGTTTGGTCCGGGCCCTCCACGGCATCGCTCCCATGGATCACTTGGTCGCGGTGATTACCAGGTTGAAGCCGGTGTCGGCGGCCAGCACCGGGTTGCGGAAGCCCGCCTCGGAGAGCAGCTCGATGCGCTTCGAGGGCCCGCCCTGGGTGCCCAGCCCGTACCCGCCGGGCTGCGCCAGCGACGTCGGCGTGCACACCGATGTGGAGGCGGAGTAGTCGATCCGCACCGACGGGTTGCCGATGCCTTCCTCCAGCCGGTCAAGTGACCACGGTTCGACGGCGACCACGACGCCGCCCTCGGAGAGCACCTCACGGGCGCGGCGCAGGGCCGCGGGGGGATCCCCGAGGTCGTGCAGAGCGTCGAAGAAGACCACCACGTCGTACGGGCCGGGGCCGAAACCGGCGGCATCGCTCATGCGGAACGAGACATTGCCGGGACTGCCCGCCTCGATCGCCTTCGCACGGGCCTTGGTGATCGACGGCTCGTGGGCGTCGAAGCCGGTGACCGTGGACGCGGGCCAGGTCCGGCCGATGAGCAGGCTCGCCACACCGTGCCCGCAGCCCACGTCGGCCACCCGGGCGCCGCGCTCCAGCCGCTTGACGAGCCCTGGCACGGCAGGGAACCAGCTCGAGGTGAGCTCGTGCACGTACGCGGTGCGGAAGAACCGCTCTATGCCGCTGAACACACACGTGGGCAGCGCGCTGTAGTGCCGACGGCACCCCGCGGGGGCTCTTCACCCCAGAGCGCGTCGATCAGGTCGGCCACCGGCACGACCTTCTGCGGGGAGAGGGCGAGTCGGGCCAGCAGTACCCTCTGGGGCAGGCTCGACAGCGGCAGCACCTCACCGCCGACGCTCACCTGAATCGGGCCCAGCAGCCCGATCTCGACCGGCGGTACGCCCACGGCAGCCATTGTGGCCGAACACCGGGCCACCGGCTCCTCGGGTACGTGACAGAGGGCCCGAACCTTCCGGTTCGGGCCCTCTGTCACGTACGTAGGACAACGAGCTAAGGCAACTGCGCCGCCCGCGCCTCACGTCGGTTGTCGCGGAAGTTGTTCACCCTGCGCGCCGTGGCGAAGAGGGGGATCACCGCGCCCGTGACCAGCTGGAGTGCGCAGCCCGTCTGGAGGAGGAGCTGGCCGCCGGGGGCGTCGAAGGCCCACGACGTCAGCAGGCCCATGCTGAGGACGATCCAGGAGAGCATCGCCACCGCGAGGCGGCCCCGCGGCTTCGGGTACTCGACGCGGCTCACCATCAGCCAGGCCGTGCCCAGGATCGCCATGAGCGTGGCGACGAAGGGCAGCTCAAGGAGCACGATGGACACCACGGTCAGCGCGCCGAAGGGTGACGGCATGCCCTGGAAGGTGCCGTCCTTCACTGTCACGCACGAGAATCTGGCGAGCCGCAGTACGACCGCCAGCAGGACCACGATGGCCCCCACCGCCGCCACTCGCTGCTGTGCGTCGTCCGCGACCATGCCGTAGACGAGGACGAAGTACGCGGGTGCCAGACCGAAGCTGATCAGGTCCGAGAGGTTGTCGAGCTCCGCGCCCATGGGGGAGGAGCGCAGTTTGCGGGCCACCAGGCCGTCGAAGAGGTCGAAGACCGCCGCGCACAGCATCAGGATCACGGCCGTGGCCGCGCTGTTCCGGGCCATACCCGACTCCTGGCTGCCCGTGAGGTGCGGGATCAGGATGCCGGTGGTGGTGAAGTACACGGCCATGAAGCCGCAGGTGGCGTTGCCGAGGGTCAGGGTGTCCGCTATTGAGAGGCGGAGTGACAGCGGCATCTCCTCCGCGTCGTCCACCTCGTCGGCATCCGGCACCCAGCCGGTGCCGGGCTGAGTCTCCGGATCAATCACGGTCAACGCGAGTCACCCCAGCCACCGTCTTCTGACCGACCTCCACCGCGACCTCGACGCCCTCGGGGAGGTAGATGTCGACGCGCGAGCCGAAGCGGATCAGACCGATGCGGTCCCCCTGCTCGACCTTGGTGCCCTGCGGAACGTACGGCACGATGCGTCGCGCGACCGCACCGGCGATCTGGATCATCTCGATGTCGCCGAGCTCGGTGTCGAAGTGCCAGACGACGCGCTCGTTGTTCTCGCTCTCCTTGTTGAACGCCGGAACGAAGCCGCCGGGGATGTGCTCGACCGACGTGACCGTGCCGGAGAGCGGGGCGCGGTTCACATGGACGTTCAGCGGGCTCATGAAGATCGCGACGCGGGTGCGGCCGTCCTTCCACGGCATGATGCTCTGCACCACTCCGTCGGCGGGCGAGATGACCCGGCCCGAGGTGATCTCGCGCTCGGGGTCGCGGAAGAACCACAGCATGCCCGCCGCGAGCGCGGTGGCGGGTACGGCCACTGCCTTGGCGGCGCCGGACTTGCGCGCGCGTACCAGGCTGAGGGCTGCGGTGGCGACGGTCGGGAGGAGCCACGGCGATGCTCCGCGCGCGAGGCGTGCGCCGACCAGGCTGTCGCGAGGTGCAGAGATTGGGCTGTGGGGCATGGATGACCTTCGTAGCGGATGATGCCGCGCTGCAGGAGGGGGACGGCGGCTTCCTGGGATCGTACCGGTCGCGGGCCACAACTGGGCAAGCCAGGAAGCCGAGTCAACGGCCGAAGAGTCTTGACGGGGTGTGATGTTCACCTCGAGCAAAACACCCCAATCGGCACGTCTAACCCTGGAATCGATACTCTTCGAGCAGCCGGCGCCCGATGATCATTTTCTGGATCTCGGCCGTACCTTCGCCGATCAGCAGCATCGGAGCCTCACGGTAGAGGCGCTCGATCTCGTACTCCTTCGAGAAGCCGTAGCCGCCATGGATTCGGAACGCGTCCTCCACGACTTCCTTGCAGTATTCGGAGGCGAGGTACTTCGCCATCCCTGCCTCGAGGTCGTTTCGCTCCCCTGAGTCCTTTTTGCGAGCTGCGTTCACCATCATCGCATGGGCGGCCTCGACCTTGGTGGCCATCTCGGCCAGCTTGAACTGAATGGCCTGGTGCTGGGCGATCGCCTTGCCGAAAGTGTGACGCTGCTGGGCATAGGAGACGCCGAGCTCAAACGCGCGCTGAGCGACGCCACAGCCACGCGCCGCCACATTGACTCGGCCGACCTCGACACCGTCCATCATTTGGTAAAAGCCGCGGCCGGTGACTCCGCCGAGCACGCGATTGGCCGGAATGCGCAGGCCATCCATGATCAGCTCAGTGGTGTCCACGCCCTTGTAGCCCATCTTGTCGATCTTCCCGGGGATGGTGAGGCCGGGCCGGACCTCGCCGAAGCCGGGCTCCTTCTCGACCAGGAAGGTCGTCATCGACTTGTGGGGCGCGGTGCCCTCAGGGTGTCCTTCGTCACTTTTCACGAGGACGGCCACGAGCGTCGACGTACCGCCGTTGGTCAGCCACATCTTCTGACCGTTCAGGACGTACTCCTCGCCGTCCTTGACCGCCTTCGAGGTGATCGCCGACACGTCCGAGCCGAGCGCCGGCTCCGACATGGAGAACGCACCGCGCACCTCGCCCGCCGCCATACGCGGCAGGAAGTACTCCTTCTGCTCCTCCGTGCCGTGCTGCTTGAGCATGTACGCCACGATGAAGTGCGTGTTGATGATGCCGGACACCGACATCCAGCCGCGCGCGATCTCCTCGACGCAGAGGGCGTACGTCAGGAGCGACTCGCCCAGGCCCCCGTACTCCTCGGGGATCATCAGCCCGAAGAGGCCCAACTCCTTGAGGCCGTCGACGATCTGCTGCGGGTACTCGTCGCGGTGCTCCAGCTCGGTCGCGACCGGGATGATCTCCTTGTCCACGAAGTCCCGGACGGTGGACAGGATCTCCTGCTGGATGTCGGTCAGACCGGCGGTCTGGGCGAGTCGGGCCATGGCTACTTCTCCTGCTCCTTGAGCTGGGGCCGGCCGGGCTGCTCGCCGCCGCGCTCCTTGATGTACGTCTCGGTGGGAACCATCACCTTGCGGCGGAACACGCAGACCAGTGTGCCGTCCTGCTTGTAACCCTTTGTCTCGACGTAAACGATTCCGCGGTCGTTCTTCGACTTGGAGGGCGTCTTGTCGAGGACAGTCGTCTCGCCGTAGATCGTGTCGCCGTGGAAGGTCGGCGCGACGTGACGGAGGGACTCGATCTCCAGGTTCGCGATCGCCTTCCCGGACACGTCCGGCACGGACATGCCGAGCAGCAGGGAGTAGATGTAGTTCCCCACGACGACGTTCTTCCCGAAGTCCGTCGTGTTCTCCGCATAGTTGGTGTCCATGTGGAGGGGGTGGTGATTCATCGTCAGGAGACAGAAGAGGTGGTCGTCGTACTCCGTGACCGTCTTCCCGGGCCAGTGCTTGTAGACGTCCCCGACGGTGAACTCTTCGTAGGTGCGGCCGAACTGCATGGTGTCTTACGCCTCCGGGGCCTCGAACTTGGACGTACGGGTCATGCCGGCCGCCCGGCCCTTGCCCGAGATGACGAGCGCCATCTTGCGGCTGGCCTCGTCGATCATCTCGTCGCCGAGCATCGCGGAGCCCTTCTTGCCGCCCGCCTCTGACGTGTAGTAGTCGTACGCGTCCAGGATCAGCTCGGCGTGGTCGAAGTCCTCCTGGGAGGGCGAGAAGATCTCGTTGGACGCCTCGACCTGACCCGGGTGCAGGACCCACTTGCCGTCGAAACCGAGGGCGGCGGCCCGCCCGGCGACCTCGCGGTAGCCGTCGATGTTGCGGATCTGCAGGTAGGGGCCGTCGATCGCCTGGAGGTTGTTGGCGCGGGCGGCCATCAGGATCTTCATCAGGATGTAGTGGTAGGCGTCCGCCGGGTAGCCGGGCGGCTGCTCACCGACGACGAGCGACTTCATGTTGATCGACGCCATGAAGTCGGCCGGGCCGAAGATGATCGTCTCGACACGCGGGGAGGCCTGCGCGATCTCGTTGACGTTGTTCAGGCCCTGGGCGTTCTCGATCTGCGCCTCGATACCGATCTTGCCGACCTCGAAGCCCATCGTCTTCTCGATCTGCGTCAGCAGGAGGTCCAGCGCCACGATCTGCTGGGCGTCCTGAACCTTCGGCAGCATGATGCAGTCGAGGTTCGGTCCCGCGCCCTCGACCACCGTGACGACATCGCGGTACGTCCACTCCGTCGTCCAGTCGTTGACGCGCACGACCCGCGTCTTGCCCGTCCAGTCGCCCTCGTTGAGGAACTTGACGATGGTGTGCCGCGCCTCGGGCTTGGCGAGCGGCGCACACGCGTCCTCCAGGTCCAGGAAGACCTGATCGGCCGGGAGGCCCTGTGCCTTCTCCAGGAAGCGGGGGTTGCTTCCCGGCACCGCGAGGCAGGAGCGCCGCGGGCGAAGGCGGTTGACCTGGGGAACAGGGCTGGTCATGCGGGGACCTCCAGGGGGTCGAGCTTGTTCGCGGTCCGGATCTCGTCGACGATGCGGCCGATGATTCCGGTGATGTCGAAGTCCTTCGGGGTGAAGACCGCGGCCACTCCGGCGGCACGCAGTTGATCGGCGTCACCGTTCGGGATGATGCCACCTGCGATCACCGGGATGTCTGTGGCTCCTGCCACACGCAGCCGCTCCAGCACGTCCGGCACGAGCTGCGCGTGCGAGCCGGACAGGATGGACAGACCGACCGCGTGCACGTCTTCGGCGAGGGCCGCGGCCACGATCTCCTCGGGCGTGAGCCGGATGCCCTGGTAGACCACCTCGAACCCGGCGTCGCGGGCCCGTACGGCGATCTGCTCGGCACCGTTGGAATGCCCGTCCAGGCCCGGCTTGCCCACCAGGAAGCGCAGCTTTCCGACGCCCATTTCACGGGCGGTCACGTCGACCTTGCGGCGCACCTGAGCCAGCGCCGTGCCCTCCTGCGCGGCGACCGCGACGGGCGCCGACGAGACGCCGGTGGGCGCCCGGAACTCGCCGAACACCTCCCGCAGGGCTCCTGCCCACTCGCCGGTGGTGACCCCCGCACGGGCGCACTCCAGCGTGGCCTCCATCAGGTTGCCCGTCCCGGCGGCTGTCTCCTTCAGCCGCTCCAGCGCCGCTCCCGCGCGCGCGTGATCGCGTGCGTCACGCCATTCACCGAGGGCCCGTACGACGCGCTCCTCGACCGTCGGGTCGGCCGTGTGGATCGCCGTGTCCAGGTCGGCCGTCAGCGGGTTCGGCTCGGTCGTCTCGAAGACATTGACGCCCACGATCTTCTCTCGACCGGACTCGATACGGGCCCTGCGCTCGGCATGCGAGGAGACGAGCTGCGACTTCAGGTAACCGGACTCGACGGCCGCCATCGCGCCGCCCAGCTCCTGGATGTGGTCGATCTCGGCGAGCGACTCCTCGACGAGCTTGCTGACCTTCGCCTCGATGACGTGCGAGCCCTCGAAGATGTCCTCGTACTCGAGCAGGTCGCTCTCGTAGGCGAGTACCTGCTGCATGCGCAGCGACCACTGCTGGTCCCAGGGGCGGGGGAGGCCCAGGGCCTCGTTCCAGGCGGGGAGCTGCACGGCACGCGCGCGTGCGTCCTTCGAGAGCGTCACGGCCAGCATCTCGAGCACGATCCGCTGGACGTTGTTCTCCGGCTGGGCCTCGGTCAGACCGAGGGAATTGACCTGGACCCCGTACCGGAAGCGCCGGTGCTTGGGGTTCTCGATCCCGTACCGCTCGCGTGTGATCCGGTCCCAGATGCGGCCGAACGCCCGCATCTTGCACATCTCCTCGATGAAGCGGACGCCCGCGTTCACGAAGAAGGAGATGCGCGCGACGACGTCACCCATGCGCTCCTGCGGCACCTGGCCGGAGTCGCGCACCGCGTCCAGTACCGCGATGGCCGTCGACATCGCGTACGCGATCTCCTGAACCGGAGTGGCTCCGGCCTCCTGGAGGTGGTAGCTGCAGATGTTGATGGGGTTCCACTTGGGGATGTGGGAGACCGTGTACGCGATCATGTCCGTCGTCAGACGGAGCGAGGGCACCGGCGGGAACACATGCGTGCCCCGCGACAGGTACTCCTTCACGATGTCGTTCTGCGTCGTCCCCTGGAGCTTGGTGATGGCCTCCTTGTCGAGGCCTTGCTCCTCGGCGACGACCTGGTAGAGCGCCAGCAGCCACATGGCCGTGGCGTTGATCGTCATCGAGGTGTTCATCTGCTCCAGCGGGATGTCCTGGAACAGCCGGCGCATGTCACCGACGTGCGAGACGGGGACCCCGACCCGGCCGACCTCGCCGCGGGCGAGGATGTGGTCGGGGTCGTAGCCGGTCTGCGTCGGCAGGTCGAACGCCACCGAAAGGCCGGTCTGGCCCTTGGCGAGGTTGCGCCGGTACAGCTCGTTGGACGCCTCGGCCGTGGAGTGACCGGCGTAGGTCCGCATCAACCACGGCCGGTCCCGTTCCTTTTGCGCCTGCGGCGCGGGCGGCGCGCCCTGTGCCGCAGGTGCGGTCTGACGCTCACTCATGTACGGACCTCAGATGTTCCGGAAGCGGTTGATGGCGTCGATGTGCTTGGCGCGCTTCTCCTCGTCGCGCACGCCCAGGCCCTCGCGGGGTGCCAGTGCCAGCACGCCCACCTTGCCCTGGTGGAGGTTGCGGTGCACGTCGTACGCGGCCTGCCCGGTCTCCTCCAGTGGGTACACCCTGGAGAGCGTCGGGTGGATCTTGCCCTTCGCGATGAGCCGGTTGGCCTCCCAGGCCTCGCGGTAGTTGGCGAAGTGCGATCCGATGATGCGCTTCAGGGACATCCACAGGTAGCGGTTGTCGTACTCGTGGTTGTAGCCCGAGGTCGAGGCGCAGGTGACGATCGTGCCGCCCTTGCGCGTGACGTAAACGCTTGCGCCGAAGGTCTCGCGGCCGGGGTGCTCGAAGACGATGTCCACGTCCTCGCCGCCGGTGAGCTCCCGGATGCGCTTGCCGAAGCGCTTCCACTCGCGCGGGTCCTGGTTGTGCTCGTCCTTCCAGAACTTGTAGTCCTCGGCGGTGCGGTCGATGATCGCCTCGGCGCCCATCGAACGGCAGATCTCCGCCTTCTGGGGCGAGGACACGACACAGATGGGGTTGGCGCCGCCCGCGAGCGCGAACTGCGTGGCGTACGAGCCGAGTCCACCGCTCGCGCCCCAGATCAGGACGTTGTCGCCCTGCTTCATGTCGGCGCCGTTGCGGGACACCAGCTGCCGGTACGCGGTGGAGTTGACCAGTCCGGGAGCGGCGGCCTCCTCCCAGCTGAGGTGATCCGGCTTCGGCATCAGCTGGTTGGACTTGACGAGGGCGATCTCGGCGAGACCGCCGAAGTTCGTCTCGAAGCCCCAGATGCGCTGCTCGGGGTCGAGCATCGTGTCGTTGTGGCCGTCGGATGACTCCAGCTCGACCGACAGGCAGTGCGCGACGACCTCGTCACCGGGCCGCCAGGCGTTCACGCCAGGGCCGGTGCGCAGGACGACGCCCGCGAGGTCGGAGCCGATGATGTGGTACGGCAGGTCGTGGCGCTTGGTGAGCTCGCTGAGCTTGCCGTAGCGCTCCAGGAACCCGAAGGTCGCCATCGGTTCGAAGATCGAGGTCCACACCGAGTTGTAGTTGACCGAGGAGGCCATCACGGCCACCAGGGCCTCGCCGGGTCCGAGTTCGGGCACCGGCACCTCGTCCAGGTGCAGCGACTTGCGGGGGTCCTTGTCGCGGGTGGTGAGGTCCGCGAACATCTCCGTCTCGTCCTTGTGCACGGTGACCGCGCGGTACGAGTCGGGCAGCGGCAGTGCGGCGAAGTCGGCGGAGGTGGACTCCGGCGACTGAATCGCGTCCAGGATTTCCTTCACGGTGTTGCCTCCGGCGAAGCGAGCGCCCGGGGGAGCGCTTGAGGGTTACGTCGGGGTGGTTGCTGCTGATGTGAGGCGTGCCGTCGGTTCGGCGAAGGTGGAGCTGGCAGCGCTTTGTGGCGCGGAAGGTTGCCTGTGACGCAGGCGTCCGGGCGCGCAGGCCATACAGCTTGCGGGGACAGCCGGCGTACGAAGGTGCTCTGCACGCCGGCCGCCCGGACTACTCCAACGTATGGCACCGCGTGTCACGTCGCAAGGCACGCAGTGCCAACAATTTCTCTCAGATGCAATCTCGCCGTAACAGATGAGCGATGATCGATCAAAGGCCCCGCTGCGGGGGCGTTCGGCGGGCCGAGCCGGCCACTCGGTCAGCGGTTCTTCAGGGCCTGCTCGATCGTCTTCATGACCTCGTCGAGCGGTGCGTCCGTCCTGGCCACCGTCACCAGCACCTCGCCCTGCGAGGCGACCGAGGCCGCCGCTGAGCGAGGCGCGGTCTCACGCCCCACGCCGATTCCCGTACCGAAGGTCTTCTGGACTATGGCGAACGCGTGGTCCAGCTGCGCCTCCACGTCGCCCTGCCCGCCGGCCCGCAGCCATCGCCGCAGTACGTGGTTGTGCGCCGTGACCACGGCCGAGGCGGCGACCTCCGCGAGCAGCGGATCGTCGTTCGCGTCGTCGTCGTGCGCGTGCTCGTCGAAGTGCCCCAGCAGATAGCGCGTGAACAGCCGCTCGTACCGCGCCACGGAGGCGATCTCCGCCTCCCGCAGCGTCGGCACCTCGCGCGTGAGCTTGTAGCGCGACACCGAGATCTCCGGCCGGGCCGCGTACATCTTCATGACTTCCTTGATGCCGCGGCACACGGTGTCGAGCGGATGCTCGTGCGCCGGCGCGGCATTGAGTACTGCCTCGGCCCGGATCAGGGTGTCGTCGTGATCGGGGAAGATCGCCTCTTCCTTGGAGCGGAAATGCCGGAAGAAGGTCCGCCGGGCGACTCCGGCCGCCGCGGCGATCTCGTCGACGGTCGTCGCCTCGTAGCCCTTGGTCGCGAACAATTCCATGGCCGCGGCCGCCAGCTCCCGGCGCATCTTGAGCCGTTGGGCGGCGGCGCGACTGCCCGCGGCACTCTCCGGAGCGTCGGGCGTGGCTGGTGTACGAGAGGACTTGACCGGCTGGGACATGCCCCGAACGTACTGCATTCGTGGAGCGGGACGCTCAAGATCCGGTCTCCCCCCGCCCTGGGCGGGGGGAGAGGCACCGGCCGGGTCGAGCAGTCCGCCCCAGTCCGCGCGGTCCGTGAACCAGTCGCCGGGCCGTCGCTCAGCGCCGTGCATATTCGCGGAAGCCGCGGCCGGTCTTACGGCCGAGGCAGCCCGCGGCCACCAGGTGCTCGAGCAGCGGCGCCGGGGCAAGGCCCGGGTCGCGGAACTCGCGGTGCAGGACCTTCTCGATGGCCAGCGAGACATCGAGACCGACCACGTCGAGGAGCTCGAAGGGGCCCATCGGGTAGCCGCCGCCGAGCTTCATCGCGGCGTCGATGTCGTCGAGCGAGGCGTAGTGCTCCTGGACCATCTTGATCGCGTTGTTCAGATACGGGAACAGCAGCGCGTTCACGATGAAGCCCGCTCGGTCGCCGCAGTCCACCGGGTGCTTCTTGATCTTCGTGCACAGCTCGCGGACCGTGGCATGCACATCGTCCGCGGTCAGAACGGTCCGGACGACCTCGACCAGCTTCATCGCCGGGGCCGGGTTGAAGAAGTGCATGCCGATCACGTCCTGCGGGCGCGAGGTGGCGCGGGCGCAGGCGACCACGGGCAGCGAGGAGGTCGTGGTGGCCAGGATCGCGCCCGGCTTGCAGACCTTGTCGAACACGGCGAACAACTGCTGCTTGATCTCCAGGTCCTCGGCGACGGCCTCCAGCGCCAGATCGACCTCGGCGAAGGCGTCGTACGAACCCGCCGGCGTGATCCGCTCCAGAGTCTCGGCGGCGGCCTCGGCGGTCATCCGCCCCTTGTCGACAGAGCGCGAAAGCGACTTGCCGATACGGGCCTTCGCGGACTGCGCCTTCTCCTCGCTGCGCGCGGCGAGCACGACCTCGTACCCGGCCTTCGCGAAGACCTCGGCTATACCGGACGCCATGGTGCCGGAGCCCGCGACACCGACCGAACGGATGTGACGGCCAGGGGTTCCGGGGCCCGAGGAGAGCGGCGTCAGCGCGTCCCGCACGACGGTCCCGCTGCCCGGAGCGTCGTACGTGTAGAAGCCGCGGCCCGACTTGCGGCCGGTCAGGCCCGCCTCGCTGAGCTGCCTGAGGATGGGCGCGGGCGCGTGCAGCCGGTCGTGCGAGGCGGCGTACATGGCTTCCAGGACCGTACGCGCGGTGTCGACGCCGATGAGGTCGAGCAGTTCGAGCGGGCCCATGGGCAGTCCGCAGCCCAGCCTCATCGCGGCGTCGATGTCCTCGCGGCTCGCGTACTTCGCCTCGTACATCGCGGCCGCCTGGTTGAGGTAGCCGAACAGCAGACCGTCGGCGACGAAGCCGGGGCGGTCGCCGACGGCGACGGGCTCCTTGCCGAGTTCGAGGGCGAGATCCGTGACGGCGGTGACGGCGCCGGGCGCGGTCAGCACGGACGAGACGACCTCGACCAGCTTCATCGCGGGCGCCGGGTTGAAGAAGTGCAGCCCGAGAACACGCTCGGGACGGGCCGAGTCGGCGGCGAGCCGGGTGACCGAGAGGGCGTTGGTGCCGGTCGCCAGGACCGTCTCCGGGCGCACGATGCCGTCGAGCTCGCGGAAGATCTGCCGCTTGATCTCGTACGACTCCGGGGCCACCTCGATCACCAGGTCGGCGTCGGCCGCCGCGCGCAGATCGGTGGAGGTGCGGAAGCGGCCGAGGAGCTCCTCGCGCTCCTGCTCGGTGAGCCGCTCGCGCCGAACGGCACGGGCGGTCGCGGCCTCGAGCACGGTGTGGGCCCGGGCGACGGCGGACTCGCTGATGTCGATGCCGATGACCTCGCGGCCGGCCCGGGCGAGGACCTCGGCGATGCCGGTGCCCATCGTGCCGAGGCCGACCACGGCGACGGTCCTGAGCGGGGACAGAGGGGTGTCGGACAGGGGAGTGGCCATCGCGGGACTCCAGGGATGAGTGACGACTGAGGGACGCATCCGGATACGCCGACAGGCGCACACAGTGCGGAAGTTTGTGCGGGTGTGGGGCCGGGCTACGAAGCGCACACGCCCGGTGCCGTCCGCGGGCGAGACACGCAGGCCCGCGAGGCGGTGAAGACCGACCGGCCCTGTCCCGGAGCCGAGTCGTACTGAGGTACTTGAAGTACCGAACCGACCGACACTCACGGTGGCTGCGTCACCAGGCCACCGCAAGCAGGTGTGCGAGTGGGTAACTCGCTCGATTGAGCTTAACTCGCGGGTAACGAGCGCGCCAGTGTGCGGAAGAGTCGAGGTTATGTGACGTACGTCGCGGATAGGCTCGCGCCATGGACGAAGAGTTGCGGTCGCTCACTGGGCGCTTACGGCTTGAGGCGGGTGCTGGGGAGGCATTCGCGTACGAACGCCTGGTCTCCACCGGTGATCTCGATGAGCTGGCCGGTGTGCTAACCGCGCCCCAGCAGCCGCTGTGGGCGCGGGAGTTGGCGGCATTTCGGCTCGGGCTTGCGGGGGATCGGCGGGCTTTTGAGACGCTGGTTCTGTTGCTCAATCATCGGGATCCGCAGCGGTGCGCTTCCGCTGCGTATGCGCTGGCGCGGCTGGGGGATCCGCGTACCGCCCGGGCGGCGGCTGCGCTTGCCACCAATGAGTTGCGGGTTGCTTATGCGCTACATCCGGTGCGGTTGTTGGTGGAGCTGCGGGCTCCTGAGGCTGTGCCTGCGCTGATTACTACGCTGGCGCGGCGGTTTCGGGCGCATGATCCGTATCGGCGGGTGGCGCTTGCGTGTGTGGAGGGGCTGGGGGTGTTGGGGGACGAGCGGGCGCGCGCCATCTTGAACGAGGCGCTTGCGCATCCTTCGCTGGCGCAGGCTGCGGCGGGGGCGCTCAAGCGGTTGCCCGCTCAGCGGGCTCCTCGGTAGCGCGGTAGCGCTGGGTGGGGTTTTCGCCCCCGCCGCCCCTACCCATTCCCATCCACGCTGGGGCTCCGCCCAAGCCCCGGCGCGCCCGGGGTGGGTGGGCGGATTGTGTGCACTGGGGGTGCGTCGTGGCTGGGCGCGCAGTTCCCCGCGCCCCTTCGGGGGCGCTGGTCGAGCCGCACAGTGGTATAGCCCCGGGTCACTTACGGGGCTGCCGCCAGCGGGCCGGAGTAGCGCACCTCGGGTACCGCGACCCCTGCCACGTCCCAGGACTCCTCGGTGCCGTCCGGAGTGAAGCCGGCCCGTTCGTAGAAGCGGCGGGCCTGTGCGTTCTCCTTGAGTACCCACAGCAGCATCCGGGCGTTGCCTGCTGTGGCGCAGCGGGCCGTGGACTCCCTTAGCAGGGCTTGGCCCACGCCTTGGGAGAGGTGGTCCGGGTGGACGTAGATCGCGTACAACTCCGCGTCCTTCGTGGGGAGTTCGCCGCCTCGGTAAGGGCCGTGGCAGGACCAGCCGACTACCTTGCCGGACGACTCCGCTACCAGGTTCAGCACGCCCTCGCCTGCCTGCTCGAAGTGGGCCCGGCGGCGCGATATCTCGTCCGCGAGGTCGAGGCCGTCGAGGTAGGACTGGGGGATCAGGCCCGCGTAGGCGCTCTGCCAGCCGCGTATCCGGATCTCGGCCACGCGCTCGCAGTCGGCGAAGGTCATTTCACGGATGTGGATCACTCGGGCAGTATCGCGTACGCCTCGATCTCCATCAGGAACTCCGGGCGTACCAGGCCGGCGACCTGTACGGCTGTGGACGCCGGGAGGCGGTCGGGGGATATGCAGGCGTCGCGGGCCGCGCGGACGGCTGGGATGTGGGCCATGTCCGTGACGTAGTAGGTCAGTTTGATCACGTCGTCGAACGTTGCCCCGGCGGCGGCCAGGCAGCGGCGGAGGTTCTCGAAGGTCTGGCGGGCCTGGGCCGCGGGGTCGTTCTCGCCGACCAGCTTGCCGTCTTCGTCCAGTGCCACCTGGCCCGAGATCGCCACGAAGCGGCCGGTGCCCATGACGACATGGGTGTATCCGGTGGCGGGGGCGACCCCGTCGGGGGCGGGAATGCGGGTCAGTTCGGTCATGGGTCCATCGTGGACCATGGCACTGACAACGCCCCCGACGGGCAGCCGCAGCTCACTGATCACATACCGAGCTCAGCCTCGGAATCCCAGCAGGCCGTGCAGTGTCGCGCCGCGCGAGGCGGAGGCGTCCTGTGCGGTCAGCGGCTCGGGATCCGGCAGTGTCTCGCACACCGCGTCGGCCTCTCCGTCGCTGCGCGGGACCTTGCCGGTGGACAGGTACGTCGCCAGGTGCTCGTCCAGGCAGGTGTTCCCGGCCAGAGTGATGCCGTGGTTCCCGCCGTCCTGCTCGACTACCAGGCTTGAGCCGCGCAGCAGGTGATGGACCGTGACACCGCCCTCGTACGGGGTGGCCGCGTCGTCGGTCGCCTGGAACAGCAGCGCCGGCGGCAGCGAGTCGTTGGCGACGTCGACCGGGTCGAGTGAATCCGTCGGCCAGAACGCGCACGGCGCGTTGTACCAGGCGTTGCTCCAGGTCATGAACGGCGCCTTCTTGTGCACCTTCCAGTTGTCGTGGCGCCACTGGTTCCAGTCCCGCGGCCAGGACGCGTCACGGCACTCCACCGCGGTGTAGATGCTGTAGCCGTTGTCACCCGCCGCGTCGACTGCGGCGAAGTTCTCGTACGCCTCGACCAGCGGGTCGTCGTTCTTGTCGTTCACGTAGGCCGCGAACGCCTCGGCGAGATAGGGCCAGTAGCCGTTGTAGTAGCCGCCGGGGACGAACGTGTCCTCCAGTTCGGAGGCGCCCACCGTGTCGTCCGCGGGCTTCTTCGCCAGCGCGGCCCGCATCGCATACCACTTGGCCTCGATCTTCGCCGGATCGGTGCCGAGCTCGTAGGTCGCGTCGTACTTGGCGACCCATGCCATGAAGGCCTTGTGGCGGCTGTCGAAGGCGTAGTCCTGATCGATGTTGTCGTCGTACCAGACACCGGTGGGGTCGACGATGGAGTCGAGCACCAGGCGCCGTACGCGCTCCGGGTAGAGCTTCGCGTACACGGCGCCCAGGTAGGTGCCGTACGAGTAACCGAAGTAGTTGATCTTCTTGGCGCCGAGTGCCTGCCGGATGACGTCCATGTCATGGACCGCGCTCACCGTGTCGATGTACGGCAGCACGTCCGCGTACTTCTTGCCGCACTCCTCGGCGAAGGCCTGTACCCGGGCGAGGTTGGCCTTCTCCAGGGCAGGGGTGCTCGGCACGGAGTCGGGGCGTACCGGGGCGAAGTGCCCAGGCCGGCAGTCCAGTGCGGGCTTGCCGGCGCCGACGCCGCGCGGGTCGAAGCCGATGACGTCGTACTGCGCCGCCACCTCCTTCGGCAGCGAGGACGCGACGAACCCGGCGAGCGTGAGACCGCTGCCGCCCGGACCGCCCGGGTTGACGAGAAGTGGTCCCTGGTACGTCTTCGAGGTGTGGGGGATCCGCGACAGCGCGAGCGTGATGCGCTCGCTGTACGGGTTCGAGTGATCGAGCGGCACTTTGAGGGACGCGCACTGGAGCGTCGGATAGTCCTCGGTGCCGCACTTCTTCCAGGTGAGCTTTGCCGCGGGGGCGGATTGGCTGGTGCGCGGTGTGGTCGCGGCGCCCGCGTTCGCGTCGGCCGGAACCGCGGTCATCAACCCGGCCAGCACGGCGGCGGCACCGCACAGAGCGGTTGCTCTTTTCTTCATCAAGGCCTCCCAGGACGGAGGAATTTGAACCGTGCACATCACGGCCCGCCCCGCATCGTCTCGGAAATGACCCTCAGGAAGGACAGGTTCTGCGAAGAGTTGACACTATTGGGCAGCGCGATGCCGCCGGATGCCTGGCAAAGGCGCTGGCCGGAGCAGGGAAACGTTCGTCAGAGCAGAGTGAGTTGAGTGGGCCCCGGTACGGCCGGCTCCGGCTCCGGTTGGGGGATCCGGCGAGGCATCCCCGCGTGCGTGGGACCGATGCCGTACTCCTGGGCCAGTTCGTGCACCTGACGGGTGATCCGGCGCTGGTACCACTTCGGGGCGTACGCGCCTTCCGCGTACAGCCGCTCGTAACGGCGTACCAGATGCGGGTGATGGTGCTCGAGCCAGCTCATGAACCACTCGCGCGCGCCCGGCCGCAGATGCAGCACGAGCGGGGTGACCGAGGTCGCTCCGGAAGCCGCGATCGCCCGTACGGTCGCGCGCAGTTGGGAGGGGTGATCGCTCAGGAAGGGGATCACCGGGGCCATCAGTACGCCACAGCCGATGCCGTTCTCGTTGAGCGTCCGCACGACGTCCAGGCGGCGCTCCGGGGCGGGTGTGCCCGGTTCGACGGTCCGCCACAGCTCGTGGTCGGTGAAGCCCACGGAGACGGATATCCCGACCTCGGTGACGGCGGCGGCCTGCTTCAGGAGGTCCAGGTCGCGCAGGATCAGGGTGCCCTTCGTCAGGATCGAGAAGGGGTTCGCGTGGTCGTGCAGGGCGGCGATGATGCCGGGCATCAACTGGTAGCGCCCCTCGGCGCGTTGGTAGCAGTCGACGTTCGTGCCCATCGCGATGTGCTCCCCCTGCCAGCGCCGTGAGCCCAGCTGACGGCGCAACAGCTCCGGTGCGTTCACCTTCACCACGATCTGGCTGTCGAAGCCGAGGCCCGTGTCGAGGTCCAGGTAGCTGTGGCTCTTGCGGGCGAAACAGTAGACACACGCGTGTGAGCAGCCGCGGTACGGGTTGACCGTCCACTCGAAGGGCATGCGTGAGGCTCCCGGCACCCGGTTCACGATCGAGCGGGCCCGGATCTCGTGGAAGGTGATCCCGCGGAACTCCGGCGTGTCGAAGGTACGGGTGGTCACCGCGTCCGCGCCGAACAGCGCGGGGTTCTCCGGCGGATTGCCGCCGGACTCCACTGTGAGGTTCTCCCAGCGCATGAGGCCTCCTCGGTAGCACTGACCAGAGAATAGAACATTTGTTCCCTTGATCGTGCGAGACGCGCGTCAAACTTTCTGACAGGGGGTTAGCGTGTGGCCTTTGGCGGAGCCGCTACGTGACCGGGAGGTCCTGACATGGCCAGTAAGTTCACCGAGTTTGCGATCGACTGTGCCGATCCCCGCGGTCTCGCCAGGTTCTGGTGCTCGGTCCTTGACTACGAGGTGCAGGACGAAGACGAAGGCGACGGAATCGTCATCATCGGCTCCCCTGCGGTTCCTGAAGGCAAGGACCGCCTGGGCCCGGTGCCACCCGCGTTGACCTTCGCGCGCGTGCCCGAGGGCAAGACCGTCAAGAACAGGCTCCACATCGACGTCAACCCGACCGACCGCGAGCAGGACGAAGAGGTCCGCCGCCTGCTCGACTTGGGGGCCCGGCACGCCGACGTCGGCCAAACCGGCGATGAGAGCTGGGTGACACTCGCCGACCCCGAGGGGAACGAGTTCTGCGTCCTCGCGGGCCGCCGCCCCTGATTGGAGGCCGCACACCGCACCGGTTCCACCGCCCCTTTCTGCACCCCTTGGGGGACCCCGATTTGGGCGGCTCGGCCGCCTGGTGGTTGGCTGACCGTGAACCCCCGAGTTTCCAAGTGCTGGAGGAACCAATGGCGCAGGTCGAGGCCACCACGGAGCGAGTCGTAGCGGCTCAGCCGGACGACGTTTTCGACGCCCTGGCCGACTACAGCGGCACGCGCGGGAAGATCCTGTCCGAGCACTTCAGCGAGTACGAGGTCCGCGAGGGCGGTGACGGCGAAGGCACCCTCGTCCACTGGAAGCTCCAGGCCACCAGCAAGCGCATCCGTGACTGCCTGCTCGAGGTGAGCGAGCCCACCGACGGCGAACTCGTCGAGAAGGACCGCAACTCCTCGATGGTCACCACCTGGCGGGTCACCCCGGCCGGCGAAGGCGCGGCACGCGTCGTCGTGACCACCGTGTGGAACGGCGCCGGCGGCATCGGCGGCTTCTTCGAGAAGACCTTCGCGCCCAAGGGCCTCGCTCGGATCTACGACACAGTGCTCGCGAAGCTCGCCGCCGAGGTCGAGAAGTAGCCCAAGAAGCCCAACAAGAAGCCCAAGAGGTCTCTGTGCAGGGCGCGTTGAACGCGCCCTGCGCTGACGCGCTCTGTCGCGTGTTCCCGATGTTTCCGCCGGTGGCGCTCCGTCGCGTACGCCGGAGCAATTCCCGGATTGCCACACATGGCAACCGTACGCACCCGTACCGTGGTGGGTGCGGCACAGATCTTGCGGGACCGTGGGAGAAGGGGCCTTGGCCATGGACCGTGGCACCGATGGGGGCGCGGCTTCAGGCGGCGGAGCCGGGAACGGCACTGTGGTGGAGAGCGTCGCGGCCGCCCGCATTCCGCTGGCCGTGGTCGTCGTCGACCGCGAAGGACTGGTCTCCCACTGGAGCCGGGGCGCCCGGCGGCTGTTCGGGACCCCCAAGGAGGAGGCGGTGGGCCGCCCCGCCGTCGATCTTCTCCCCGTGTCCGGCGCTCTGACCGAGGACGACGAGATCACGCCGTACGGAGCGTATGCCGCCTACGACGGACTCGGCCCCGACCTCGAATCGTCCCTCGACGGGCGGCTGTCCTACCCGGCGGCGGGCCGCGCCCGGCTCTCGGTGCCGGCCTCCGACCGGGTCGACGTCCTGTGGTGGGCGTATCCCCTGGTGGGCCCCGGCCGGGAACGGCTGCTCGTGCTGGCCGCCGACGCGGACGGGGCGCGCCGCGACGACGCAGGCGCTGTCGTTGACACAGGGGCGAGCGAGCCCGTCGAGCGCATCGCGCCCGGCTTCGCGCTGCACACCGACTTCCCCGGCGCCGAAGACCTCGCCCGCCGACTGCCCGAGATCCTGCCCAGCATGAGTGTCGGCGAGAGCGCCCGCATCGTCGGGCAGGTTCTCGAGCTGGGCTATCCCGTCCTGGAGTTCAGCCAGAACGAACGGGTGCCCGTCACCCCGGACTGGGGTGTGCCGCGGCGTATCGAGCGGAAGGCACGCCAGGAGCGTGCGGCCCGGGCGGCGGCGTCCGGTGAGCCCCTGCCCGCGGAACACGAGGACGACACGGAGGACCTCGAGTACGCCGCGGTGCGCGAGCGTCTGGAGTTCCTGAACGAGGTCAGCGGGCGCATCGGCAGCTCGCTCGACCTGTCCCGCACCATCATCGAGGTCAGCAAGGCCGTGGTGCCGCGGTTCACCGACGTCGCCGGGACGTACCTGCGCGAACAGGTCGTCGCCGGTGAGGGCTTCCCCGACGGTGTGCCCGACACGACCACCATGTGGCACCGCGTCGCCGTGGAGCACACCGACGAGCCGGGCCGCTGGGACGACGTCGTACCGGTCGGCGAAGCCATGCCGTTCCCGGTGCACACGCCGTTCTTCCAGTGCATGACCACCGGCGAACCCGTTCTCGTGCCGCGCATCAGCGAGCAGATGGGCCACATGATCGCCGCGCAGTTCGAGAAGCGCGACATCCGGCCCCTGATCACCGGCCGCTCCATGCTGGTCGTACCGCTCAAGGCCCGCAATGTGGTCCTAGGGTTCATGATCCTGCTGCGCCACCCGGAGCGCGTCGAGTTCAACGACATGGACCGGGTGACGGGTGCCGAACTCGCCGCCCGCGCCGGGCTCGTGCTCGACAACGCCCGCATGTACACGTACCAGGAGAGCGTCGCCGAGACCCTCCAGGACAGCATGCTGCCGCACATCGCACCCCGTATGTCGGGCTGCGACATCGCCACCCGCTATCTGCCGGGTACGTTGCTGGGGCGGGTCGGCGGCGACTGGTTCGACTCGGTGAAGCTGCCCGGCTCACGGACCGCGCTCGTCGTCGGCGATGTGATGGGACACGGGCTCAACTCGGCCGCGATGATGGGCCAGTTGCGCACCGCCGTACAGACCATGGCGGGCCTCGACCTGCCGCCCGCCCAACTCCTGCGAAACCTCGACGACTTGGCGCAGCGGCTCGGTGAGCACTATCTCGCGACCAGTCTGTACGCGGTGTACGACCCGATCGCGAGCGAGCTCCAGATCGCCAACGCGGGCCATATTCCGCCGGTGTTGGTCCGAGCCGAGGACGGCCGCAGTGAACTGCTCGACCTGCCGACGGGGGCGCCCATCGGGGTCGGCGGAGTGCCCTTCGAGACCGTACGGGTGCGGGTGTCGCCCGGCGACCGGCTGGTGATGTGCACGGATGGACTGGTGGAGGTGCGCGGCGAGGACATCGGCGTCGGGCTCGCCACGCTGTGCGAGTCCGCCGCGCATCCGGCGGCGTCCATGGACGACGCCTGCGACACCATCATCCGGTCCCTCGCCGAGACGTTTTCGAAAGCGGGGCGCGGCGGGCGCAAGGACGATGTGGCGTTGCTGATGGCTCGGCTCGGGGGCATCGAGCCTGAGGATGTCGCCACGTGGGGCCTCGCGGCTGAGCCGATCGAGGTGAGCCGTGCGCGGGACGTGGTTCGTGAGCAGTTGTACGAATGGGGGCTCGACTCGCTTTCCGGCCAGGCTGAGTTGATGGTTGGTGAGCTCGTCACCAATGCCGTACGGCATGCCCGGAGCCGGCGGATCGAGCTGCGGGTTGTTCGTGGGGACACGCTGCTGTGCGAGGTGGATGACGACGATCCCACGTTGCCGACGATGCTCAGTACGGGGCCGTATGACGAGTTCGGTCGCGGCTTGCGTGTGGTCAGCAGGCTGGCCCGCGAGTGGGGCACCAGCCGTACGGCTTCCGGCAAGACCGTGTGGTTCGAGATGACGCTGCCTCGTCGGTAGAGCCTGTCCGCCGGGGGCGCGCCGCGGCGTACGTGTGTCGAATGAGTCGTGAAACCTATGAAAGGTGTGCGCCGTGCGCTTGTCGCCGCACTCCGGGCGCGGTAGACCGATCTGGCCCGCCCGTTTTGGCGGGCGCCGTCGCATCCTGGGGAGCGGGCATGAGCGTGACTACTCGGTACAGGGACGCGTGGGAGGGGTTCTGGCGGGAGGCTTCCGATGAACCGGGGGCCGTCCTCTGGGACGCGGAGCCCGGGCTCACCGTGGGGGTTCATCTACCGCTGCTCGAACTGCACTTGGCCGCTCCGGGGCTGCCGTTTGTGGATCTCGGGTGTGGTAACGGGACCCAGACGCGGTTTCTTGCCGATCGGTACCCGCACGTTGTCGGGGCCGATCTCTCGGCTGCTGCCCTTGATCATGCTCGGCGGGCGGATCGGGCGGGGCAGGCGTCGTACCGCCTGATCGATGCCGCAGAGAAGAGCGAGGCGGAGACGCTGCACGCCGAACTTGGCGACGCCAACGTCTACATGCGGGGAGTGCTTCACCAGTGTGAGCCCGACGATCGGCAGCCGCTTGTGGATGGCGTTGCCGCGCTGGTGGGGGAGCGGGGGCGTGCCTTTCTCGTCGAGCTTGCCGAGGCTGCCGGGGTTGTGCTGCGTGGGCTCGCCCAGCGCCCGGAGGGGCCGCCGGCCAAGCTTGCGCCTGTCTTTCGGCATGGCATCGCGCCTGGTGAAGTGAGCGATGATGCGGTGCTGGAGTATCTGCGGGCTGCCGGCCTCGCCGTCTTTGCCAGTGGTGAGCTGCCTCTCGTCACCACGGAGTACCAGGGGGACGGTACGCGGATTGAGTTGCCGTCCAAGTGGGTGGTGGCGGGGCGGGGTTGAGGGTGGGGGCGGGTGGGGGTTTTCCGTTTCGTACCTCGCTGCGGATTCGTTGTGGCTGGTCGCGCAGTTCCCCGCGCCCCTGATGGGGCGCTCCCCCGCCCCCGGACGAGAGCTGCACCCTTGGCTTAGATAGAGACATGTGACATTGTACTGATGTGAATGCGCTGCTGACCTGCGATGTTGTTGTCGTTGGGGCCGGGATGGTGGGGGCCGCCTGTGCTCTGTATGCGGCTCGGGCGGGACTTGATGTCGTTCTCGTGGACCGTGGGGCGGTGGCCGGGGGGACTACCGGGGCGGGTGAGGGGAATCTGCTCGTGTCCGACAAGGAGCCCGGGCCTGAGCTTGAACTTGCTCTGTTGTCCGGCAGGTTGTGGGCCGACATCGCCGCCGAGCCCGGCATCGCAAAGGCGGTCGAGTACGACCTCAAGGGCGGTCTTGTCGTCGCCTCCGGGACGGACGGGCTTGCGGGTCTGGAGGTGCTTGCCGGCGGGCAGCGGGCGGCCGGAGTTGAGGCTGTGGCGGTCGGTGCTGACCAACTTCGGGAGTTGGAACCGAAGTTGGCGGAAGGGCTCGCGGGTGGGGTGCTGTATCCGCAGGACGCCCAGGTCATGCCTACCCTCGCCGCTGCGCATGTCGTACGGCTTGCCAGGGCTGTGGGGGCCTCATTGAGGACGGGGTGGACGGTCATGGAAGTGCTGCGTACGGGGGCGGGGGCCGTGCGGGGAGTGCGTACCTCTGGGGGTGAGATTCATGCTCCGGCCGTCGTGAACGCTGCCGGTACCTGGGGCGGGGAGCTGGCCGCGCTCGCCGGTGCATCCCTGCCCGTGCTGCCTCGGCGCGGTTTCGTCCTCGTCACCGAGCCGTTGCCGCCGCGTACGGTGCGGCACAAGGTGTACGCCGCGGACTATGTGGCCGACGTGGCCAGTGACTCGGCGGCGTTGCAGACCTCGCCGGTGGTGGAGGGGACGGCCGCCGGGCCGGTGCTGATCGGGGCCAGCCGGGAACGGGTCGGGTTCGACCGGGCCTTCTCGCTGCCGGTCGCGCGGGCGCTGGCGGCGGGGGCCACGCGGTTGTTTCCGTTCCTGGAGGGGGTGCGGGCGATGCGCGCGTACCTCGGCTTCCGTCCGTACATGCCCGACCATCTGCCCGCGATCGGGCCGGACGCACGGGTGCCCGGGCTCTTCCACGCGTGCGGCCACGAGGGGGCGGGGATCGGACTCGCCACGGGTACGGGGCACTTGATCGCCCAGGTGCTGAGCGAGAAGAGCCCGGATCTCGACCTCACCCCGTTCCGTCCTGATCGATTCCTCGAGGAGGGCCTGTGAGGGGTAGGAGATCTCCAGTGGAGCTGGTGGGGGCCCGGCCCGCCCCCGCCTTCACTGTCACCTTCGACGGCCGTTCCATCGCCGTCCTGCCGGGACAGACGATCGCCGCCGCGCTCTGGGCGGCGGGCATCACGTCGTGGCGTACGACGCGCGGGAGCGGTGAACCGCGCGGTGTCTTCTGCGGGATCGGGGTCTGCTTCGACTGTCTGGTGACCGTCAACGGGCGGGCGAACCAACGCGCTTGTCTGGTGCGGGCGGAGGCCGGCGATGTGATCCGTACGCAGGAAGGGACGGGGAGCGATGGGCAGCAGCATGGCTGAGGGGGCGCCGCACGTCGCGGTGGTCGGTGCGGGCCCCGCCGGGCTTGCGGCCGCGGTTGCCGCTGCCGCGCGTGGTGTACGCGTGACCCTGATCGACTCCGCGGCGGAGGCGGGCGGTCAGTTCTACCGTCAGCCCGCCGCAGGGCTCGGCGCCCGCCGCCCTCAGGCCTTGCACCACCAGTGGCGTACCTGGGAACGGCTGCGTGATGGGCTTGCGGCGCACAGCGCGGGGGGCCGCATCACGCATCTGACGGACCACCATGTGTGGTTCGTGGAGCGCGGGCTGCAGTCCGACGGTTTCACCGTGCACGCCCTCCTCGGCCCCGAGCAGGAGCAGCCCGTCGCCGTTCATGCCGATGCCGTGCTGCTTGCCACCGGGGGGTACGAGAAGGTCCTGCCGTTCCCCGGGTGGACGCTTCCGGGAGTGGTCACCGCGGGCGGGGCGCAGGCCATGCTCAAGAGTGGGCTGGTGTTGCCCGGGCGGGTGGTTGTGGTGGCCGGGACCGGACCGTTGCTCATGCCGGTGGCGGTCGGGCTCGCGGCGGCCGGGGCGGAGGTTGCCGCGCTCGTCGAGGCCGCGGATCCCAAGGTCTTCGTGCGGCACGCGAGAGCGCTGGCCGGCCATCCCGCCAAGCTTGCCGAAGGCGCCCGGTACGCCGCCGAGTTGGCCCGGCACCGGGTGCGGGTCAGGGTCCACCACACCGTCGTCGCGGCGCACGGCAGCGACCGGGTCGAGGCCGTGACCGTCGCCGCTCTCGACGGCGACGGGTGCGTCCGGCCCGGCAGCGAGCGGCGCATTCCGTGCGACACCCTCGCCGTCGGGCACGGCATGCTGCCGCACACCGACCTCGCCGAGGCGCTCGGCTGCCGGCTGGATGGGCCGGGCGTCGCCGTCGACGACGAGCAGCGCACCGATGTGCCCGGTGTCTGGGCGGCGGGGGAGACCACCGGGATCGGCGGCGCAGTACTGTCGCTCGCCGAGGGGAGAATCGCCGGGCTTTCGATCGCGGCCCGGCTCAACTCCCGTACGCCCGACGCGCGTTCGTACGAGGCCGCCGCCAAGGCCCGTACCGGACTGCGGGAGTTCTTCGCCGTCCTCGGCACCGTCTACGACCCGCCGGCCCACTGGACCGAGCAGGTAACCGACGACACCGTCGTCTGCCGCTGCGAGGAGGTGCCCGCCTCCGCGATCCGGCAGGCCGCGGGCGAGCTCGGCGCCGGTGACGTACGCACCGTGAAGCTGCTGACCCGGGCCGGGATGGGCTGGTGCCAGGGCCGGATGTGCGGACCGGCGGTGGCAGGGCTCGCGGGGTGCGAGTTCCAGCCCTCGCGACGGCCGTTCGCCCGGCCCGTACCGCTCGGCGTGCTCGCCGGGACCAACTTCGACCGGCACCACACGGACTCCACCGACTCCACGGACCCCACCGAGGAAGGATCCTCATGACCGACCACCGCCCCTGGCGCGGCGTCCTCGTCGCCACCGCCCTCCCGCTGCGCGACGATCTCTCCGTCGACTACGACCAGTTCGCCGAGCACTGCGCCTGGCTCGTCGAGAACGGCTGCGACGGCGTCGTTCCGAACGGCTCCCTCGGCGAGTACCAGGTGCTCACTCCCGAGGAGCGCGCCAGGGTCGTCGAGACGGCCGTCGCCGCGATCGGCGGGGAGCGCGTGATGCCCGGGGTCGCCGCCTACGGGTCCGCCGAGTCCCGCCGCTGGGCCGAGCAGGCGCGCGACGCCGGCTGCCGTGCGGTGATGCTGCTGCCGCCCAACGCCTACCGCGCCGACGAACGCTCGGTCCTCGCCCACTACGCCGAAGTCGCGAGGGCGGGGCTGCCCGTCGTGGCGTACAACAACCCCGTCGACACCAAGGTGGACCTCGTACCCGAACTGCTCGCGAGGCTGCACGGCGAGGGGTACATCCAGGGTGTCAAGGAGTTCTCGGGCGATGTCCGGCGCGCCTACCGGCTGGCCGAACTCGTCCCGGAACTCGACCTGTTGATCGGCGCCGACGACGTGCTGCTCGAGCTGGCGATCGCGGGCGCCAAGGGCTGGGTGGCGGGCTATCCGAACGCGCTGCCCAAAGCCTCCGTCGAGCTCTACCAGGCTGCGGTCGAGGGCGACCTCACCACCGCGCTGCCGCTGTACCGGCAGCTGCATCCGCTGCTGCGCTGGGACTCGAAGGTCGAGTTCGTGCAGGCCATCAAGCTGTCCATGGACATCGCCGGGCGGCACGGCGGACCCGTACGCCCGCCGCGCGTCCCGCTCCTGCCGGAGCAGGAGGCCGCCGTGCGCGCGGCCACCGAGAAGGCCCTAGGGGGCTTCTGATGGACCTCGCGGCGTCGCGGCGCCCAGCACGCACGCTCGCCGCACGCACCGGACGCCGCTCCTTCTTCCACGGAGATCCATCAGAAGCCCCCTACCCGCCGGACTCGCGTAACGGAGGATCGACACACATGCGCAGCAAACTCGTCCTGCACGCCGTCGACTCGCACACCGAGGGCATGCCGACCCGGGTGATCACCGGCGGCATCGGCACCATCCCGGGCTCCACCATGAACGAGCGGCGCCTGTACTTCCGCGAACACCGCGACCACATCAGGCAGTTGCTGATGAACGAGCCGCGCGGGCACTCGGCGATGAGCGGTGCCATCCTGCAGCCGCCCACTCGCCCCGACTGCGACTACGGGGTCGTCTACATCGAGGTCTCCGGCTATCTGCCCATGTGCGGGCACGGCACGATCGGCGTGGCGACCGTGCTCGTGGAGACGGGCATGGTGGAGGTCGTCGAGCCGGTCACCACCATCCGGCTCGACACCCCGGCCGGACTCGTCGTCGCCGAAGTCGCAGTGGAGGGCGGGGCCGCCGAGGCCGTCACCCTCCAGAACGTGCCGTCGTACTCCGTCGGCCTCGACCGCAAGGTCACCCTCGCCGACGGGCGGACAGTGACCTACGACCTCGCGTACGGCGGGAACTTCTACGCGATCCTGCCGATCGACCAGCTCGGGCTGCCCTTCGACCGGGCAAGCAAGGACGACATCCTCGCCGCCGGTCTCTCCCTGATGGACGCCATCAACGCGGAAGCAGAGCCCGTCCACCCCGAGGACCCCTCCATCCGCGGCTGTCACCATGTGCACTTCGTCGCCGTGGGCTCCGACGCCCGGCACTCGCGGCACGCGATGGCGATCCACCCCGGCTGGTTCGACCGCTCCCCCTGCGGTACGGGGACCAGCGCGCGCATGGCGCAGTTGCACGCGCGTGGTGAACTCCCGCTGCACACCGAGTTCGTGAACGAGTCCTTCATCGGGACACGGTTCACCGGTCGGCTCCTCGGGACCACCGAGGTCGCCGGGATCCCGGCCGTGCTGCCCAGCTTCACCGGGCGTGCCTGGGTGACCGGGACCGCCCAGTACCTGCTCGATCCGTCCGATCCGTTCCCGGCCGGGTTCGTCCTGTGAGTCCTGCCGCTGAGCCCGTACGTCGTAAGCCGCAAGGAGACATCCGATGCCCGCCCAGCGCACCAGCGCCCCCGCCCTGCCCACCCTGGGGGGACAGAAGCGCAACTACCGCGAGCGCGTCGCCGACGCCCTGCGCGCCGCGCTGATCGCGGGCGAGCTGCGCCCCGGCGAGGTGTACTCCGCGCCGACCCTCGCCGCCCGTTTCGGTGTCTCGGCGACGCCGGTACGGGAGGCCATGCTCGACCTCGTCAAGGAGGGCCTGGTCGACACCGTGCCGAACAAGGGCTTCCGGGTCACCGCAGTCTCCGAGAGACAGCTCGACGAGTACACCCACATCCGCTCGCTCATAGAGATCCCCACGACCGCCGGGCTTGCCACCACGGCCGACCCCGTCGCCCTGGAGGCGCTGCGCCCCGCCGCCGAGGAGATCGTCACGGCCGCCGCGGCGGGCGACCTCATCGCGCACGTCGAGGCGGACACCCGCTTCCACCTCGGCCTGCTCGCGCTCGCCGGCAACGAGCATCTGGTCGAGGTGGTGCGCGACCTCCGCAAGCGCTCCCGGCTCTACGGCCTGCAGGCGCTGGTCGAGGCGGGGCGCCTGGAGGACTCCGCGCAGGAGCACCTGGAGATCCTCGACGCGCTCGTCGCCCGCGACGAGGAAGCGGTACGCGCCGTGATGACACGGCATCTCGGGCACGTACGGGGCCAGTGGGCAGCCGGATGATCGCGGGATCAGCGGGATCAGCGGGATCAGCGGGATCACTGGGATCAGCGGGATGAGAGAGATGAGCGGGATGAGACCGCACCGGGCAGAGGCGTCCGCGGAAGCCTGCCCGAGGCACCGCTCTGGCCTGCGCTTACACTGAGTCACAAGGGATGTCCGTAACATACCGGAACCGTCGTGCGCTATCAGCGGATGCTCGCACCGGCCTTCGCCCTGGTCCTCGTGATGGTGTCCGCGATCTCCGCGCGGGCCCAGGGTGAGGCAGTCCCGCGCGGCCCCACGTTCGGCGCACGCGCCCTGCAGGCGCTGATCGACGGTATCCAGTTCGGGGTCATCATCGCGATCACGTCGGTCGGACTCTCGCTGATCTTCGGCGCCATCCACTTGATCAACTTCGCACACGGCGAGTTCGTCACGATCGGAGCCACCTCCGCGTTCTTCCTCAACGTCTCCGCGGCCGGTCCGGGCTGGCACCTGATCCCCGCCGCCATCGCCGCGGTGGTCTTCGGCACCCTGCTGGGCGGAGCCGTCGAGCGTGGCATCTGGCGCCCGCTGCGGGCCCGGGGCACCGGGCTGATCAACCTGTTCATCGTCACCATCGGGCTCTCCCTGCTGCTGCGGCACGTCGTGCTCGTGCTGTACGGGACCAGGCCCGCCTCCTACGCGCAGTACGACATCCAGAGCACGATCGACCTGGGGCCGGCCGGCATCACCCCACGGGACCTCACGGTCACCCTGCTCGCCGTGCTGGTGCTGCTCGGCATTGCCGCGCTCCTGCAGAAGACCCGGATCGGTACGGCCGTACGAGCCGTCTCCGCCAACCGGGACCTCGCGGAGGCGTCGGGCATCGACGTGCAGCGGGTGGTGCTGTTCGTGTGGATGCTCGCCGGCGGACTGGCCGCACTCGGCGGGGTCTTCTTCGGCCTGGTCGAGATAGTCACCTGGGACATGGGCTTCAAGCTCCTGCTGCTCATGTTCGCGGGGGTCATCCTGGGTGGCCTCGGCTCCGCCTACGGTGCGATGGTCGGCAGCCTCGTCGTCGGCATCGTCGCCCAGATGTCCACCCTGTGGTTCCCGGTCGACCTGCAGTACGCGTGGGCGCTGCTCGTCCTCATCGTCGTCCTCCTCGTCCGGCCGCAGGGCATCCTCGGCCGGGCGGAACGCGTCGGGTGAGGGGTGCGCCATGGACTTCTCGGCCATCGTCTCCGACGCCCTGCGCTCCGGCATCGGCCCCATCGCGGCCATCTACGCGCTCGCCGCGATGGGCCTGAACCTGCACTTCGGTTACACGGGGCTGCTGAACTTCGGCCAGGTCGGATTCATGCTGGTCGGCGGCTACGGGCTCGCCATCACGGTGGCGACGTACAACGGCCCCATGTGGCTCGGTGTCCTGGGCGGCATCGCCTGCGCGATCGTGCTGGCCCTGCTGCTCGGCCTGCCCACTCTGCGGCTGCGCGCCGACTACCTCGCGATCACCACGATCGCGGCGGGGGAGACGCTGCGGCTCTTCTACCGGTCCAGCTGGGCCGAGCCGGTCACCGGTGGGGTGTTCGGGCTGCAGAGGTTCGCGAACGACTTCTACGCGCTCAACCCGATAGGGCCCGGCACCTACGGCCTGTGGCTGGTGAAGTTCAGCTCCCGCGACCTCTGGGTGATGATCATCGGATGGGCGCTGGTGCTCGTGGTCGGACTGTTGCTCGCCCTGCTGATCCACAGCCCATGGGGCCGTGTCATCCGGTCGATCCGTGAGGACGAGGTCGCCGCGCGGAGCCTCGGCAAGAACGTCTACGCGTACAAGATGCAGAGCCTCGTGCTGGGCGGCGTCATTGGCGCGGTCGCGGGCATGATGCAGGCGATCCAGGTCCAGTCCGTGAACCCGGACAACTACGATCCGGTCGTCACGTTCTTCCTGTACACGCTGCTCGTCCTCGGAGGCGCCGGGCGGATCCTCGGGCCGGTCGTCGGCTCGATCCTGTTCTGGTTCGTCCTCAGCTTCCTCGACAGCGCGCTGCGCCAGGCCATCAGCGCCGAGTACATCTCGCCGGACCTCATCAGCACGTCGGAGGTCGGCGCGGTGCGCTTCGCCCTGGTCGGGGTCGCCCTGATCCTGCTGGTCGCATTCCGGCCGCAGGGCATTCTCGGCAGCCGGAAGGAGATGCTGCTCAGTGGCCGCTGACCCAGTCGTGTCCCACGCCGGCCGGCTCTCCGCGACCGATCCCGAGCCGGGGGTACGCAAGCCCGATCCTCTGCTGGTCATGGACCAGGTGACCCGCGCCTTCGGCGGCCTCGTCGCCGTGCGGGTCGAGCATCTGGAGGTGCAGCGCGGGGCCATCACGGCGCTCATCGGGCCCAACGGCGCCGGCAAGACCACGTTGTTCAACGTGGTGAGCGGGTTCGACCGGGCCGACGGCGGCCGGTGGTCGTTCGACGGACGGCCGCTCACCGGCGCCCCGGCGCACCGGGTGGCGCGGCGAGGACTGGTCCGTACGTTCCAGCTCACCAGGACGCTCGCCCGGCTCACCGTGCTGGAGAACATGCTGCTCGCCGCGCCCGGGCAACGCGGCGAGCGGGCGCTGCCCGCGCTGCTGCGACCGCTTTGGCACGGGCAGGAGCGGGAGTTCGAGCGACGGGCCGACGAACTGCTGGACCGGTTCCGGCTCGGGCCCCTGCGCGACGACCATGCCGGCACGCTCTCCGGCGGTCAGCGCAAGCTGCTGGAACTGGCCCGCGCGCTGATGGCCCGGCCGGTCATGCTCCTGCTCGACGAACCGATGGCCGGGGTGAACCCCGCACTGGCCCAGTCGCTGCTCGGACACATCACCCAGCTGCGCGACGAGGGACTGACCGTGTGCTTCGTCGAGCACGACATGGACGTGGTGATGGGCATCAGCGACTGGGTGGCCGTCATGGCCGACGGCCGCCTTGTGGCCGAGGGCCCACCGCACACGATCAGCCGGAACGCCGCCGTCGTGGACGCCTACCTGGGCAAACGGCACGACGAACCGCAGGCGACCGAAGAGAAGGAGAGCGGGAAGGAGAAGGGGAGCGGGAACGACAAGGCGAAAGGGGAGGACAAGGAGGAGTAGCGATGTCCGCCGAAGAGCAGACACCAGTGCTGGCGGCCGACGACATCGTCGCCGGCTATGTCCCCGGTGTCGACGTGCTGCGCGGATGCAGCATCGAGGTGCGGCCGGGCGAGGTGGTCGGAGTGATCGGCCCCAACGGCGCCGGCAAGTCGACGCTCGTCAAGGCCGTCTTCGGGCTGTTGCGGGCGCGCGGCGGGACCGTGCGACTGCGCGGCGAGGACGTCACCAACCGGCCCGCGCACGAACTGGTCCGGCGGGGCGTGGGCTACGTCCCGCAGCTGCAGAACGTGTTCCCCACGCTGACCGTCGAGGAGAATCTGCGGATGGGCGTCTATCTGCGGCCCAGGAACTTCGCGCGCCGGACCGAGGCGGTGGAGGAGCTCTTCCCCGTGCTGGCCGACCGCCGGAAGCAGAAGGCCGGGGCGATGTCCGGCGGCGAACGGCAGATGCTCGCGATGGCGCGCGCGCTGATGATGGAGCCGCGTCTGCTGCTGCTCGACGAGCCGTCGGCCGGCCTGTCACCGCTCCATCAGGACCACGTCTTCGACCGGTGCAGAATGATCAACAATGCGGGCGTCGCCGTCCTCATGGTCGAGCAGAACGCCCGCAGGTGCCTGCAGCTCTGCGACCGCGGCTACGTCCTCGACCAGGGCCGCAACGCGTACACCGGTGCCGGTGCAGCGCTGCTGCACGACGAGAGGGTGATCGAGCTCTACCTCGGCACGCTCGCCCGCGCCCGTTGACTCCTGTCCCCGTTCCCTGTCGGTCCTGCCTGTCGCTCCTGTCGCTCTTCTTCCCGGTCAGTCCTGTGCCCTGCTGGTCTCGGTACGCAGGGTCTGCAGCTTTCCTTCGTCGTCGTAGCCGTACACCTCGATCGTCGCCTGGCCGGGCTCACCCTTGTCGGTGAAGTTGAGCGGACCGCTCACACCCTGGTAGTCGATGTCCTTGCCGTCGGCGATCAGCTCCTTGCAGGCGGCGAACGAGCTGCACTTCTCGCCGCCCTTGGTGACTCCGTTCATCTCCTTCACGTACTCGCCCGGATCGTCGGATCCCGCCTTCTCGGCGGCGAGCGCGATCGTCGTCACGCAGTCGAACGCCTGCGGTGCGAACTGAAGCTCCTTCAGCTCGGGCGCGAACTTCTTCAGGTCGTTCACGTACTGCTCGTTCTCCGCCGATGCCGGCGCGGTCCCCTTCATCCCGGAGAGCCGCTCCGGCCGGCCCGGGGAGACCAGTGAGGCCAGCTCCTCGCTGCGCAGTCCGTCGGCGCCGTAGACACCGATCCGGTCGGGCCCGAGTCCGGTCTCGATCATGCCTTGCAGGATCTGGGTGCCTTCCTCGAACGCGATCACCACGGCGGCGTCCGGCCTGGAGTTCTCCATCTGCTGGACGACCTGGTCGAAGTTGGTCGCCTTCGGGTCGTACGTCTCGGCCACCGTCACCGTCACACCGCGGTCCTCGAGCCTCTGCCGTGTGGCCTCCATCAGGCCGCGCCCGTAGTCGTCCGCCCGTGCGACCATGGCCACCCGGTCGTGGCCGTCCTCGCGGACGACGTCCGCCAGGATGGGCCCCTGCAAGACGTCGCTCGGGGCGGTACGGAAGTAGAACCCGTCGTCCTCGTAGTCGGTGAAGGTGGGCGCGGTGTTCGACGCGGAACACTGCACGACGCCCGCTCCGGTCACCCGGTCGATGAACGCCAGCGACATGCCGGAAGCCGCGGCGCCGACGATCGCGTCCACGCCTGCCGCGAGGACCCGGTCCGCCGACTGCGCGGCAACGGCCTCCTGGCCCGCCTCGTCACTGGAGACCACAGCCGGCACGGGTTTGCCCAGTACCCCGCCGGCGTCGTTGATCGTCTGTATCGCGAACTTCAACGATTCGATCTGCGGCGGGCCGAGGTAGGCCAGCTGTCCCGTCTCCGGCAGGACGTAGCCGAACTGGAGCTCACCATCGCCCGGGTCGGCCTGGGCGGTACCCGTCGTACCGCAGACGGCTATCACAAGAGCAGCCGCGCTTGCGAAGATCGCGGACCGCCGTATCGACGCTTTCATCTCCGCCTCCGCTCGTTACAGGCGGCGGTGGTCGGCAGGCCGGCCATCGCCCGCCAGCTGTACACGAGAGTAGAACTCATTACTGAGGTCTGATAAGTGCAAATTGTCAGGGTTTGCGAGTGGGTCGGCAACTGGAGCTGAGCGCCTCCTCATTCCTGGCCGGTTTCCTGTCCGACGCGTAACGTGACGCAGCATGAAGATCCTCATCAGCGCCGACATGGAGGGAGCCACCGGCGTGACCTGGCCGGCCGATGTGCTGCCGGGAACACCGGAGTGGGAGCGCTGCCGGTCGATGTTCACCTCGGACGTGAACGCCGCCGTGCTCGGCTTTTTCGACGGGGGCGCCGACGACGTCCTCATCAATGAGGCGCACTGGACCATGCGCAATCTGCTGCTCGAGCGGCTCGACGAGCGAGCGCAGATGCTGACCGGGCGGCACAAGTCGCTGTCCATGGTGGAAGGCGTACAGCACGGGGACGTCGACGGCATCGCGTTCGTCGGCTATCACGCCGGGGCGGGCATGGAGGGGGTGCTCGCCCACACCTACCTCGCCAACTCGATCACCGGCGTGTGGGTCAATGACGTGCGCGCCAGTGAGGGCCTGCTCAACGCGCATGTCGTCGCCGAGTACGGCGTCCCCGTCGTCCTCGTCACCGGCGACGACGTGGCCTGCGAGGACGCGCTCGGCTATGCGCCCGAGGCACTGAAGGTCGCCGTCAAGGACCATGTCTCGCGCTACGCGGCGGTGTGCCGGACGCCCGCGCGGACCGCGTCCGACATCCGCGCGGCGGCGAAGGAGGCGGTCGCACTCGCCGTGCGGCACGAGCCGGTGCGGGGCGATCCGTTCACAGTGGCGATCGAGTTCGATGCCGAGCACCTGGCCCTGGCGGCCACGGTCGTGCCGGGTGTGGACCGGATCGGGGAGCGGAAGGTCGCGTACACGAGCGCGACCATGTACGAGGGCATCCGTACCTTCAAGGCGGTCACCACGATCGTCTCGGCCGCCGTGGAGGAGCAGTATGGCTGACCAGCAGGCTCTGGACGAGGTCGTGGAGTTCACCTCCGACCTGATCCGTATCGACACGACCAACCGCGGGGGCGGGGACTGTCAGGAGCGGCCCGCCGCCGAGTACGCCGCCGCGCGGCTCGCCGAGGCGGGCCTGGAGCCGACGCTGCTGGAGCGCACGAAGGGGCGTACGAACGTCGTCGCACGCCTCGAAGGCAGCGACCCGCTGGCCGACGCGCTGCTCGTCCACGGTCATCTGGACGTGGTCCCCGCGCAGGCCGAGGACTGGAGCGTGCACCCGTTCTCCGGGGAGATCCGTGACGGGGTCGTCTGGGGCCGGGGCGCGGTCGACATGAAAAACATGGACGCGATGATCCTCGCGGTCGTACGCCAGTGGGCGCGCGACGGCGTACGCCCACGCCGTGACCTCGTCATCGCCTTCACCGCCGACGAGGAGGCGAGCGCCGAGGACGGCTCGGGCTTCCTCGCGGACCGGCATCGCGAGCTTTTCGACGGCTGCACCGAGGGCATCAGCGAGTCCGGGGCGTTCACCTTCCACGACGGCACCGGGCGGGAGCTGTATCCCCTCGCGGCCGGTGAGCGCGGCACCGGCTGGCTGAAGCTCACCGCGCGGGGCCGGGCCGGGCACGGCTCCAAGGTCAACCGGGAGAACGCGGTCACCCGTCTCGCCGCCGCCATCACACGGATCGGCGCGTACGAGTGGCCGCCGCGGCTGACGCCGACCGTCCGCGCGGCCCTCGTCGAACTCGCCGCGCTGTACGGCATCGAGCCTGAACCGGACTACCTCAACGATGTCGACGGGCTGCTGGACAAGATCGGCCCGGCGGCGAAGCTGGTGGAGGCCACCGTCCGCAACAGCGCCAACCCGACCATGCTGAACGCCGGTTACAAGGTCAACGTGATCCCCGGGGAGGCCGTCGCGTACGTCGACGGACGCTATCTCCCCGGCCACGAGGACGAGTTCCGCGCGACGCTCGACGAACTCACCGGGCCGGACGTGGAATGGGAGTTCCATCACCACGAGGTGGCCCTCCAGGCGCCGCTGGACTCACCGACGTACGCGAGGATGCGCGCCGCCGTCGAGGAGTTCGCACCCGAGGGACACGTCGTGCCGTACTGCATGTCGGGCGGCACGGACGCCAAGCAGTTCTCGCGTCTGGGCATCACCGGATACGGGTTCTCTCCGCTGAAGCTCCCCGCGGGCTTCGACTACCAGGCCATGTTCCACGGCGTCGACGAGCGCGTACCGATCGAGGCGCTCCACTTCGGCGTCCGCGTACTCGACCGCTTTCTGCGCGCGGCCTGAACAGGAAAATGGGGGACATCGTGCAGACCCTGGCCTACGGTTCCTGGCCCTCGCCCATCGACGCGTCGCTCGCCGCGGCGCACGACGGGCACCCCGAGTACGTCGGCTTCGTCGGCGATGAGGCGTGGTGGACGGAGCCCCGGCCCAACGAGGCGGGCCGCCGCACGCTGGTGCGCCGTCGTGCCGACGGCACCGAGGAGTCGCTGCTGCCCGCTCCGTGGAACGTGCGCAGCCGTGTCATCGAGTACGGCGGACACCCCTGGACCGGCACGATGCTCGACACCGGCCCGCTGGCCGTCTTCGTCAACTTCGCCGACCAGCGGCTGTACGCGTACGAGCCCGCCGCCCCCGGCAGCGAGCCGCGTCCCCTCACGCCCGTGTCGCTCGTGGGCGGCGGACTGCGCTGGGTCGACCCGCAGTTGGACCTGGAGCGGGGCGAAGTCTGGTGCGTACTGGAAGAGTTCACCGGCGACGGGCCCACCGACGTACGCCGCGTCGTGGCCGCCGTGCCGCTGGACGGCTCGGCGGAGCAGGACCGGGACGCCGTACGCGAACTCACCGGCGACCGGCACCAGTTCGTCACCGGCCCACGGGTCTCGCCCGACGGACAGCGGGCCGCCTGGCTCGCCTGGGACCACCCGCGGATGCCGTGGGACGGTACGGAACTGATGCTCGCCGACCTGGCCGGCGACGGGACCCTCCAGGGCGCCCGGCGGGCCGCGGGCGGGCCCGACGAGTCGATCGCCCAGGTCGACTGGGCCGCCGACGGGTCCCTGCTGTACTCCAGCGACCGCACCGGCTGGTGGAACCTCTACCGCGACGGCGAGCCCCTCTGCCCGCGCGAGGAGGAGTTCGGCGGACCGCTGTGGAAGATCGGCCGGAGCTGGTTCGCGCCCCTCGCGGACGGGCTGATCGCCGTCGTACACGGGCGCGGCGCCACCGCGCTCGGCATCCTCGACCCGGAGACCGGCGAGGTCGTCGACACGGCCGGACCCTGGACCGAATTCGCGTCGAATCTCGCGGCGAACGGCAGCCGCGTCCTCGGCATCGCGGCCAGCCCGCGCAGCGCGTACGAGGTCGTCGAACTCGACGCCGGCACCCGCCAGGCCCACGTCATCGGCGACGCCCACGACGACCCCGTGGACCCCACCTACTACCCCGAGCCGCAGATCCGCACCTTCACCGGACCCGCCGGACGCGAGATCCACGCCCACATCTACCCGCCACACCACCCCGCCTGCGTCGCCCCCGGCGACGAACTCCCGCCCTACGTCGTCTGGGCCCACGGCGGCCCCACCGACCGGGCCCCGCTCGTCCTCGACCTGCAGATCGCCTACTTCACCTCGCGCGGCATCGGTGTGGCCGAGGTCAACTACGGCGGCTCCACCGGCCATGGCCGCGCGTACCGCAACCGGCTGCGCGAGCAGTGGGGTGTGGTCGACGTCGAGGACTGCGCGGCCGTCGCGCTCGCACTCGCTGACGAGGGCACCGCGGACCCCGACCGGCTCGCCATCCGGGGCGGCAGCGCGGGCGGCTGGACCACGGCCGCGTCCCTGACGAGCACCGACGTCTACGCCTGCGGAACCGTCCTCTACCCGATCCTCGACCTCGCGGGCTGGAGCGCCGACGAGACGCACGACTTCGAGTCCCAGTACCTGGAAACCCTCGTCGGACCGTACGCCGACGTACCGGGCCGGTACGCCGAGCGGTCGCCCACCGAGCACGCCGACCGCATCACCGCACCCTTCCTCCTGCTACAGGGCCTCGACGACGTCGTCTGCCCTCCCGCACAGTGCGAACGGTTCCTGGCCCGGATGGAGGGACGGAACGTGCCGCACGCGTACATCGCCTTCGAGGGCGAGGGCCACGGCTTCCGGCGCGCGGACACGATGGTGCGCGTCCTGGAGTCCGAACTCTCCCTGTACGCCCAGGTCTTCGGCCTCAACCCACCCGGCATCCCCACCCTGGAGCTGACCAAGTGAAGCCCCTAGTACGCCCGCGCCGACTGACCCCCGGCGCCCGCGTCGCCGTCGTGGCGCCCAGCGGTCCGGTGCCCGAGGAGCGGCTTGAGGCAGGCCTGGACATCCTGCGCGGCTGGGACCTGGACCCGGTCGTGGCACCCCATGTCCTCGACCGCCACCCGGAGTTCGCCTACCTCGCCGGCACGGACGCCGACCGCGCCGCCGATCTCCAGGCCGCCTGGTGCGATCCGGCCGTGGACGCCGTGCTGTGCGCCCGCGGCGGCTACGGCGCCCAACGCATGGTCGACCTCCTGGACTGGGACGCGCTGCGCGCCGCCGGCCCCAAGGTGTTCCTCGGCTACAGCGACATCACCGCACTGCACGAGGCGTTCGCGACCCGCATGGGCCTCGTGACGCTGCACGGCCCGATGGTCGCGTCCGTCGACTTCCTGAAGAACGCGCGGGCACAGGAACACTTGCGGTCGACGCTGTTCGACCCGGAGTCGGTGCGGACGATCACCTCGTCGGGCCGGTCCCTGACGCCGGGCCGAGCACGGGGCGTCCTCCTCGGCGGCTGCCTCTCGCTCCTCGCGGCCGACCTGGGCACGCCGTGGGCCCGCCCTTCGGCGCGAGGCGGCCTGCTCTGCCTGGAGGACGTGGGCGAGGAGACGTACCGCCTGGACCGCTACCTCACCCAACTCCTGCGCGCGGGTTGGTTCGACGGGGTAGCTGGGGTGCTGCTCGGCTCCTGGGAGGAGTGCTCCCCGTACGACGAGGTACGAGGCCTGCTCCGCGACCGGCTCGGCGGGCTGGGGGTCCCGATCACGGAGGAGTTCGGCTTCGGCCACGGCGAGGGATCGCTGACGATTCCGTTCGGGGTGGGGGCGGAACTGGACGCCGAGGCGACGAGCCTGACACTGGACGTACCCGCGCTTCGATAGCACTCGGACTTACCTGCGCCGGCGCTTGACGTCCCTGCACATCTACAGCGCGCGCTCAGCACAAGTAGGGGCGCGGGGAACTGCGCGATCAACCACGACGAACCCGCAGCCGCAAAATCCCAGAACCCCCCGAGCTCTACGAACCGCACAACCAGCGGAGCGTTACCGTGGAGAAGTGCCAGAACCGAACCGCTTTCTAGCCGAAGGCACCCGCGTAGGCATACGTCACTACAGCTACGACGACGCCACCGAGTTCACCGCCCGCGCGCGCGAAAGCAAAGACCTGCACCACCCCTGGCTGTTCCCACCCACCGGCCCTGCCGCCTACAACGCGTACGCGAAACGCCTCCTCGAAGATCCCACGAAGACCGGCTTCCTGGTCTGCGAAAAGAGCGGCAGCGAAATCGGCGGCAGCGACATCGCAGGGTTCATCAACATCAACAACATCGTCGAGGGCGCGTTCCTCAACGGAGCCCTGGGATACGGCGCCTTCGCCCACGCCGCAGGCCGCGGCCTGATGACCGAGGGCCTCGACCTGGTCGTACGGTACGCGTTCGGCAGACTCGGCCTGCACCGGCTGGAGATCAACGTCCAGCCGGACAACGCCGCCTCGATCGCCCTCGCCCGCCGCTGCGGCTTCCGCCTCGAGGGCTTCTCGCCGGACTTCCTCTTCATAGACGGCGACTGGCGGGACCACGAACGCTGGGCCCTCACCGCGGATATGGTGCGAAGGTGAGCCCGCTACGCAACCTCGTCGTCCTGGACGCCCCCTCCAACCTGGGCCTGCGCCCACCGGCCCCGGGAACGGTCCCCGGCTGCTACAAGCTCGCCGGCGCCCTGCGCGAGCAGCGGATCGTGCAGCGGCTGGGAGCGCTGGAGGGCGGGGTCGTCGTACCGCCGCGTTACGACCGGGGTGGCTGGCAGGAGGGCGACGGTGTCTTCAACGCCGCCGCGCTCGCCGCGTACACCCGTAAGCTCGCCGATCGCATCGAGCACCATGTCCGCGCCGGGGACCTGCCGGTCGTCCTCGGCGGTGACTGCTCGATCCAGCTCGGCGCCTCGCTCGCGCTGCGCCGCGTCGGACGGTTCGGGCTCGCGGCCGTTGACGCTTCCGCGGACTTCCGGCACCCCGGCAACTCCGAGCGGGTGGGTGCCGCCGGGGGAGAGGAACTCGCGCTCGCCACCGGGCGCGGCCAGAAGAACCTGACCGACCTGGAGGGCCTCAAGCCCTACCTCAAGGACGAGGACGTACGGCTCTTCGGTATCCGCGACTACGACGAGGAGCGTGCCGAACTCGCCGCGCTGAAGATCCCCACGGTGACCGTCGGTGATCTGCGCGAGTGGGGTGCCGATGCCCTGGCGCGGGCCGCGGTCCAGTCGTTCGAAGCGCCGGACGTGGGCGGATTCTGGGTGCACCTCGATGCCGACGTACTCGATCCATCCGTCATGCCCGCCGTCGACAGTCCCGATCCCGACGGGCTGCTGCCCGACGAACTCGTCGCGCTGCTGCGCCCGTTGGTGAACTCGCCGCACTGCGTCGGCTTCAACGTCACCATCTACGACCCCGACCTGGACCCCGAGGGCACGGCGGGCGCGCTGCTGGCCGACATCGTGGCCGCCGCCTTCACGGACACTCCGCTCTGACTCCCGTGTGAACCCCGCGGCCCATGGGAACCCGGTGATCCCGCACATCGGGAAGGAGGCGGATCCCATGAACACCAGGCCGCACGATCCCGGGGCCGACCCCGAGGACGAGGGCATGCCGGATCTGCAGGACGGTACGCCCGAGCAGCAGGAGGCGAGTGATCCGCAGCAGCTGCCCGTGGCCGGTGACGAGCCGACGATCGCCGAGGAGCGGGACACCACCGTGAACGAGGTGATCGAACGGGAAACGCTCGACGAGCGGATCGCAGACGAGGAGCCCGAGGTCGACGCCGAGGGCGAACCGGGTCCGCCCGAGGAGCAGGCGGGGTTGCTCTACGACGAGCCGGACCCCGATCTGCCGCGCAACCAGGACGTGTACGCGCAGGAGGGCGCGACCCGCGGGCTTTCGGCCGAGGAGGACGCGGTGCGGATCAGGGACGAGGAGGACTTCGGGGAGGACGAGCTGACCTGAGAGCAGCCTGCTACGCCGTTGCGCGCCGGTCCGCGTACTCGTACACCGTGCCGTCCGGGTGCAACGCGATCAGGTTGCGGCCCGCCGGGGTGGCCACGGGCCCTGCGAGGACCTGTGCGCCCGAGTCGGTGAGGACCTGACGGGCTTCGTCGACGTCCTTCACGGCGATCGTCGCCGAGACCTTCCGGAGGACCTCCAGCTCGGCCTCCGGTCCGCTCATCAGCAGGAAGCAGCCGATCGCGGCGACCGAGACACCGCCGCGCTCGAAGCGCATCGCTCTGCCGCCCGCCAGCTTCTCGTAGAAGGGGACCGTAGCGTCCAGGTCTTCGACGCAGATGCGCAGCGTGGCTCCCAGAATCTCCATGCCGACGAGCCTAGTTGCGGCACGCCGGGAACGAGATCGTTTCGGCCGGATCCCGGCCGGCGTGCCGGATCCCGGACGGCGTTACGGGTGCGGGGGCGCGGGTACCCGGCCGCCATGGACCGCATCGATCACCTGGAACACCTGGACAAGAACCTGGTCGACGAACTGGCGCAGGTGGCCCGGGACGCCGTACGCGACGAACTGCGGGAGCAGACCCGCAAACAGCGCCGCGCGGCCGCCCTGTACGCCGCGTCCGGCGCCGTCGCCCTCTATGCGGGCGCCGCCCTGGCCCTGACGCTCGGGCTGCTGCTCGCGCTCGGCCTGCCCGACTGGGCGGCCGCCCTGATCACCGCCGCCGTGCTCGGGGTGGTGGCGTATCTGCTGCGGGGCGCGGCCCGGCCCTCGGCCTCCCGGCCCTCCGCCGCTCAGCCCATCCCGGAGCAGGCCACCGCCGCCCACGACGAGCGTGGGGTCGTCGGCGGTACGCCGTCGGCTGGGCCCGGCTCGTCCGCGTACCCGCCGATGCCGCCCGTCGCGCCCGGCGGCGTGGGCGGAGCGACCGGCGCACCCGGTGCGGGAGCGCCGCCGCCCACGCCCACGCAGGGCGGGCCCGCGGATCCCGAAGCACCGCACCACCGGGCCCGGTGAGCCGTGGCGCGCCGCAGAGCAGTCGTGGTGACCGGGGCCAGCGGCGGCGTGGGCCGGGCCACGGCCCGGGCCTTCGCCGCCCGCGGCGACCGGGTGGCGCTGCTCGCCCGGGGCCGCGAAGGGCTGGCTGCCGCCGCGGACGAGGTGACGCAGGCCGGCGGTGAGGCGCTCGTCGTCTCCGTCGACGTCGCCGACGCCAAGGCTGTGGAGGACGCCGCCCAGCAGGTCGTCGACGCCTTCGGGAAGATCGACGTCTGGGTCAACAACGCCTTCGCCGGGGTCTACGCGCCGTTCACCGGGATCACGCCCGACGAGTTCCGCCGGGTCACCGAAGTGACGTACCTGGGCTATGTGTTCGGTACCCGGGCCGCTCTGCGGCACATGCTGCCGCACGACCGGGGCGCGATCGTGCAGGTCGGTTCGGCGCTCGCGTATCGCGGGATTCCGCTGCAGTCGGCGTACTGCGGGGCCAAGCACGCCATCCAGGGCTTCAACGAGTCGGTGCGCTGCGAGCTGCTGCACGAGGGCTCGCGGGTGCGTACGACCATGGTGCAGCTGCCCGCGGTCAACACCCCTCAGTTCGACTGGGTGTTGAGCCGTATGCAGAGCCGGGTCCGTCCTGTCGCGCCCATCTACCAGCCGGAGGTCGCCGCCCGGGCCATCGTGCACGCGGCTGCGCATCCGCGGCGCCGCGAGTACTGGGTGGGCGGCTCCACGGTCGCCACGCTGGTGGCCAACGCCGTGGCCCCCGGGCTCCTCGACCGCTATCTGGCCCGCACGGGGTTCGACGCCCAGCAGGAAGCAGGACGAGAACGAGAAGAGGCGGCCCGTTACGCCCGTTACGACGGTCACGGCAACCTGTGGTCCCCGGCCGACGGGCCGCACGGTCACGACTACGGGGCGCACGGGCGCTTCGACGGTGAGTCGTTGCCGCGGAGTCCGCAGGAGTGGGTTTCGCGGAACCGGGGGCGGATGGGGGCGGGGTTGGCGGTGGGAACTGCTCTCGCGCTTGCCGCGCGGCTCAGGCGTAAACACTGAGTCGAGCACTGAGAGGTCACGGTCACGCCACCCGGTACTCCTCCGCTTCCTCCGTCCGCAGTGTCAGCCCGTGGCCGACGCCTCCGTCCGGATCCGGGTGGACCTCGCCGCCCGTGGGATCCAGGGCGCCGTCGAAGAACATGGACTCGATGCGGGCGTGGTCGTGGAACCACTCGATGTGGCGGAGGTTGGGGATGGCGGCGGCGGCCGCCGCGTGCGCGTGCGGGGCGCAGTGCGCGGAGATCTCCAGGCCGTGGGACTGGGCGAGGGCGGCGGCGCGGAGGAACTCGGTGAGGCCGCCGATGGGGGTACCCCCACGCCGTTTTAGGCAGTGGGGGAGGGTGGCGTCGACCTGGAGGCAGTCGACCGCGCCGGCGGCGATCATGCGGGCGAAGTACGGCAGGTCGTAGCCGTACTCGCCCGCCGCGACGTCGCACAGCAGCGCGTCCCGCACGAGCCGCAGACCCGTCAGGTCGTCCGAGGACACCGGTTCCTCGAACCAGCCCACGCCGTACTCGGCGAGCGCGCCCCCGATGCGTACGGCCTGCTTGCGCGTGTAGGCGCCGTTCGCGTCGACGTACAACTCGGTCTCCGGGCCGATGACTTGACGCGCGGTGCGCACCCGGTGCAGATCCCGGGCGACCTCCCGCCCCCAGCTCTCACCGATCTTGATCTTGACGCGAGGGATGTGCTGACCGTGCACCCAGTGGTTCAACTGGGCCGCCAGACGCGTGTCGTGGTACGTCGTGAAGCCCCCGCTGCCGTACACGGGAACGGACTCGCGGGCGGCGCCGAGGAGGCGAGTGAGGGGCAGCTCGAGAAGGCGGGCCTTCAGGTCCCACAGGGCGATGTCGAGCGCGGAGATCGCACAGGCCGCGACGCCGGGCCTGCCCGCGGTGCGCACCGTGCGGCACAGCACGTCGTGGACGGCCGGGATGTCGAACGCGTCGAGTCCGGTGACGACCGGAGCGAGCTGTTCACGCAGCAGATCCCCGACGGCGGCCGGGCCGTAGGTCCAGCCGGTACCGGTCGCGTCGCCCGCGGCCACCTCGACGATCACCATGGTCGTGCTGTCCCAGGCGAATGTTCCGTCCGCCTCCGGCGCGTCGGTAGGCACGGTGTACGTGGAAACGACGGGAGCCCGAAGCTCCACGTGAACGTTCACGGCAAACCGCGCCCCGTCAGGGGTGCGGGGAACTGCGCGACCAGCCACGACGCACCCGCAGTGTAGAACTGCCCTTCCCGCGGAGCGCCCGGCTCGGTCCGGACGGCCGGGAGAGGAGACGCCGTCCGGACCGAGAACCCGCGGGGCATCAACGAACCCCTTGCTGCAGCTGCGGCAGCACCTTCGTGCGGTAGAAGTCGAAGAAGGCGCGCTGGTCGGGGCCGATCTGATTGACGTAGACGCGGTCGAAGCCGGCGTCCGCGAACGCGGCGAGCGCGGCGACGTGTTCGTCCACGTCGTCCCCGCACACCACGTTCTGGCTCACCATGTCCTCGGTGATCAGCGGCTCGAGCTGCTCGAAATGGCGCGGCGAGGGCAGGACCTGGCCCATCTCGCCGGGCAGCAGCTGGTTGGACCAGAGCCGGTGGACGGTGCGTACGCACTCGTCGCGGTCCTGGCCGTAACAGACCTTCGTGCCGCCGCTGACCGGTTTGCCGCCACCGCCGCCCTTGCGGAACTGCTCCACCATCGACTCGTCGGGCATCATCGTGATGTAGCCGTCGCCGACGCGGGCCGCGAGGGCCGTCGCCTGGGGGCCGAAGCCGGAGATGTCGATCGGGATGGGCTCTTCGGGGACGGTGTAGAGGCGGGCGTTCTGGACCGTGTAGTGGGGTCCGGAGTGGTTGATCTCCTTGCCGGTGAAGAGCTGGCGCATCACCTGGATCGACTCCTCCAGCATCTCCAGGCGGACATGCGCGGGCGGCCAGGCGTCACCGAAGATGTGCTCGTTCAGGGCCTCGCCGCTGCCGACGCCGAGGCGGAAGTGGCCGTTGGTCATCACCGCGCTGGTCGCCGCGGCCTGTGCGACCACCGCCGGGTGCATCCGTACGGTCGGGCAGGTGACCGCCGTGCCGATCGGGAGGGACACGGCCTCGGACAGGGCGCCGATCACGGACCACACGAAGGGGCTCTGGCCCTGCTCGTCGTTCCACGGGTGGAAGTGGTCCGAGATCCACAGTGACTGGAAACCGGCCTGTTCGGCCATCCTCGCCTGCTCGACCAGATCGGTGGGACCGAATTCCTCGGTGGACAGGAAACAGCCGTACTCGACCATGGGGGCACCTCCGCGGCGGGGCGGGTCGTGGTCCTCGTCCGGGTATCCCCGGGGTGCGGCGCGAAACGCCGCTGCCCAGGGCAGGAGACGTTTGGGTGCCCGGGCCGGGGGGACGCGGAAAGCCCGTACGAGCGACCCCTGTGAGCGACCCCTATGAACGACCCGCCGGAGGCGAACATGAGTCGACCCCGCGTCGTGATCGTCGGAGCCGGCTTCGCCGGGTACCAGACGGCACGCACCCTGTCCCGGATCACCCGGGGCAAGGCCGAGATCACTCTCCTGAACCCGACGGACTACTTTCTGTATCTGCCCCTGCTGCCCCAGGTCGCCGCCGGGGTGCTCGAACCGCGCCGGGTCACCGTCTCGCTCGCCGGCACCCTGCCGCGCGTACGGCTGGTGCTCGGGGAGGCCGACGGGATCGACCTCGATGGGCACTCCGTGCACTACACGGATCCCGAGGGCGACGGCGGCACGCTCGCGTACGACCGTCTTGTGCTGGCCGTCGGCAGCGTCAACAAGCTGCTGCCCGTGCCCGGTGTCGCCGAGCACGCGCACGGGTTCCGGGGGCTGCCGGAGGCGTTGTATCTGCGCGATCACGTGACGCGGCAGGTGGAGCTCGCGGCGGCCTCCGACGATCCCAAGAGCTGTGCGTCCCGGTGCACCTTCGTGGTGGTCGGCGCCGGCTATACGGGGACCGAAGTCGCCGCGCAGGGACAGATGTTCACCGACGCGCTGGTGCGCAAGCAGCCGCTGCGGCAGGGCATACGGCCGCGCTGGCTGCTGCTCGACATCGCTCCGCGTGTGCTGCCGGAGCTCGACGAACGCCTCTCGCGTACCGCCGACCGTGTGCTGCGGGGACGCGGGGTCGAGGTCCGCACGGGGACCTCGGTGGAGGAGGCCACCCCCACCGGTGTGCGGCTCAGCGACGGGGAGTTCATCGACACGCGCACCCTTGTGTGGTGTGTCGGGGTACGGCCCGATCCGCTGGTCGAGGGGCTCGGGCGACCGCTGGAGCGCGGCCGGCTGCTCGTCGACCCGTACCTCCAAGTGCCGGGCCACCCCGAGGTGTTCGCGTGCGGGGACGCTGCCGCTGTGCCGGATCTGGAGAAGCCCGGCCAGTACACGCCGATGACCGCCCAGCACGCCTGGCGGCACGGCAAGGTCGCGGGCCGCAACGTCGCCGCCTCGCTCGGCGTCGGCGACCGCCGCGTCTACCGTCACCGCGACATTGGCTTCACCGTCGACCTGGGCGGCGCGAAGGCCGCCGCGAATCCGCTGGGCGTGCCGTTGTCGGGTCCGCTCGCCGGAGCCGTCACCCGCGGCTACCATCTCGCCGCCATGCCCGGCAACCGCATCCGCGTGGCCGCCGACTGGTTCCTGGACGCCGTACTCCCGCGCCAGGCCGTCCAGTTGGGCCTGGTCCGCTCCTGGTCGGTCCCCCTGGAATCGGCCTCCCCCGAACTGGCCCGAGTGGCCGGCGGCCCACCACCGCAGAGCCGCCCCGCTCCAGTCGCACACGGGGCGCCCGCCGCGACGCAGGGCCCCGACACCCACGCGGTCCCGGACCCCGGCAGGCCGGGGGCGACGGCGCCGAGAAAGTCGGCGGTGCTGGACCCCGGGAGGCCCGGGTCGCCCGGTGACGATCAGCCCGGCCATGCTGACGCGACGAAAACGGGCCGCGGCGGCACCGGAGCCGACGGTTCCGGTCCTGCTGACTCCGCCACCCCAGGCGGGCCCACGACGCCGGACGCCGAGGAGCCTGCCTCCGGCAGGTCTGCGGCGTCTGGTCCGGGTGAGTCCACCGCGTACAAGCCCATGGCGTCCGGTTCCGGCGGGCAGGCGGCGTCCGGTTCCGACGGGTCTGCCTCTGCCGCGCGGGAGGCATTCGGTCCCGGCGGACCCGGTTCCGGCGAGCCGGAGGCGTCCGGTCCCGGTAGGCCCGGCTCCGCCGCGCCGGAAGCTTCCGGTTCCGGCGAGCCGGAGGCGTCCGGTCCCGACAAGCCTGCCCCCGCCGCGCCGGAGGCGTCTGGCGCCGGCAACCCCCGTCCCGCCCGGCCGGCAGGACCCCGCACAGAGGGAGAGTCATGAAGAGCCGTCAACTTGTCGATCTTGGGCAGCAGTTGCGGGTGGACAGTGTGCGGGCTGCGGCTGCGGCCGGGTCCGGGCATCCGACGTCCTCGATGTCTGCTGCTGATTTGATGGCGGTGCTGCTTGCCCGTCATCTGCGGTATGACTTCGAGAGGCCCGCTCATCCCGCGAACGACCGGTTCGTCCTGTCCAAGGGACATGCCTCGCCTCTGCTGTACGCCGCGTACAAGGCGGCCGGGGCCATCAACGAGACCGAGTTGATGACCTTCCGGCGGCTGGGGAGCCGGCTCGAGGGGCATCCGACGCCGCGGCGGCTGCCGTGGGTGGAGACGGCCACCGGCTCGCTCGGGCAGGGACTGCCCGTCGGCGTCGGCATCGCGCTGTCCGGGAAGCGGCTCGACAGGGTCGGCTACCGGGTCTGGGTGCTGTGCGGCGACAGCGAACTGGCCGAGGGCTCCATATGGGAGGCGGCCGAGCACGCCGCGTACGAGCATCTCGACAACCTCACCGCCATCGTCGACGTCAACCGGCTCGGCCAGCGCGGCCCAACGCGGCACGGCCACGACCTCGACGCGTACGCCCGCCGCTTCCAGGCCTTCGGCTGGCACACCATCGAGGTCGACGGACATGACGTGGACGCCGTCGACCGCGCGTACGGCGAGGCCCTCTCCACCGTCGGACAGCCGACCGTGATCCTCGCCCGCACCCTCAAGGGCAAGGGCGTCGAAGCCGCCCAGGACCGCGAGGGACTGCACGGCAAGCCGCTCAAGGACGCCGACGAGGCGATCGAGGAACTCGGCGGTGTGCACGACGTCCGCGTCGAGGTCCAGCCCCCGCCCGCCGCCCGGATGCTGCACGCCGTACGCACCGGACACCTGGACCTGCCGCGCTACGAACTCGGCGACCAGGTCGCCACCCGCGACGCCTTCGGCCAGGCGCTCGCCGCGCTCGGCACGGCACGCGGCGACATCGTCGCCCTCGACGGCGAGGTGAGCGACTCCACGCGCTCCGAGTACTTCGCGAAGGAACACCCCGACCGGTTCTTCGAGTGCTACATCGCCGAGCAGCAGCTCGTCGCCGCCGCCGTGGGACTCGCCGCGCGAGGCTGGGTGCCGTACGTGTCGACCTTCGCCGCGTTCCTCACCCGGGCCCACGATTTCGTCCGCATGGCGTCGATCAGCGGCAGCGGCATCAACCTGATCGGCTCGCACGCAGGCGTCGCGATCGGCCAGGACGGACCCTCGCAGATGGGCCTGGAGGACCTGGCGATGTTCCGCGCGCTGCACGACTCGACCGTCCTCTACCCGTGCGACGCCAACCAGGCGGCGAAGCTCGTCGCCGCGATGGCGGGCTGTGAGGGCATCCGCTATCTGCGGACCTCGCGCGGCGCCTCGCCCGTCCTCTACGGACCGAACGAGGACTTCCCGATCGGCGGCAGCAAGGTGCTGCGCGTCTCCGCCCAGGACCGGCTCACCCTCGTCGCCGCCGGAGCGACGGTGCACGAGGCCCTGACCGCCGCGGACCAGCTCGCGGCGGACGGCATTCCCGTCCAGGTCATCGACCTCTACTCCGTCAAGCCCGTCGACCGCCGCACCCTGCGCGAGGCCGCCGAACACACCGGCTGCCTGATCACCGTCGAGGACCACCGCGAGGAGGGCGGCCTCGGCGACGCGATCCTCGACGCCTTCCTCGACGGCCGTCCGATGCCCCGCCTGGTCCGCCTCGCCGTGCGCAGCATGCCCGGCTCGGCCTCGCCCGCCGAGCAGCTGCACGCCGCGGGCATCGACGCCGAGGCGATCGCGGCTTCGGCAAAGCTGCTGGTCGAGCATGCGGTCGTGCGATGAGAGGCCATGCCTCGAGAGCCGGATGACAGCCATCGCTGTACGCGTACGGAGGGAATGACCATGGGCGGCACACGGACCGTACGGGCCGGTCGGCGCACCGTGGAGGTGCACCGGCCCGACAAAGTGCTGTTCCCTGGCGAGGGGCGGGCCGAGGAGTACACCAAGGACGACCTCGTCTCCTACTACCGGGAGGTCGCGCCCTTCATGCTGCCGCATCTGCGCGGCCGGCCACTGATGCTGGAGCGGCACCCGGACGGTCTCGACGGCCCCCGGTTCATGCAGAAGAACCTCCAGCCACACGATCCGGACTGGATCAACCGCATCGAGGTGCCCAAGGAGGGCGGCACCGTCTGCCACCCCGTGTGCGACGACACCGCCACCCTGCTCTACCTCGCCGACCAGGCGTGTCTGACCCTGCACCGCTGGCTGGCCCGCGTCGACGGGATCGACCGTCCCGACCTGCTGGTCTTCGACCTCGACCCGGCAGGCGACGACTTCGGCTCCGTACGCCGGGCGGCCCGGCAGCTCGGCGAACTCCTCGACCGGATCGAGCTGCCGTCCGCGCTGATGACCACCGGCTCACGCGGCCTGCACGTCGTCGTGCCGCTCAACGGACACCACGACTTCGACGAAGCGCGCGGGTTCGCCAGGGCTGTCGCCGGCACACTCGCCGGGGCGCACCCCGACGACCTCACGACGGCCGCCCGCAAGCAGGACCGCGGGGACCGGCTCTACGTCGACATACAGCGCAATGCGTACGCCCAGACCGCGGTCGTCCCCTTCACGGTGCGCGCCCGGGCCGGCGCTCCGGTGGCCACCCCCATCAGCTGGGACCAGCTGGACGATCCGGACCTGGGCCCCCGCCGCTGGACCATCGACAACGCCGTCGACCAGGCCCGTACCGACCCCTGGTCCGCCCTGCCGCGCCGCGGGCGGGCGCTGGGGCCCGCGCGGCGCAAGCTCGACGCCCTGCGCTAGAGGCCCTGGACAAGATGTTTGGCCAATGGCCCAGGGGCACTCGGAGGACGAGGTGACCATGTCGAACAGATCGAACACATCCAAGACGTCCAGTAAGCCAAGTTCACAAGATTCTGCGCAATCACGGAAAGGCCGGCAGAGCGGCCCGGCGGACGCGATGCCGAGCCGCATGGGGGTGCTGCGCCACGCGCGCGACCAGCTCGCGGAGCTCACCGGCATGGCGGTCGAGTCGGTGTCGTCCTTCGAGCGCACCGAGGACGGCTGGAGGCTGGAGATCGAGGTCCTGGAACTCACCAGGGTCCCCGACACGATGAGCCTGCTCGCGAGCTACGAGGTGACCCTCGACCCTCATGGCGAGCTCACCGGCTACCGGCGCGTTCGCCGTTACGAACGCGGAAGGGCGCCTGGCGGCCGGTAGGCCGCCGACCCGCGCACACGGACACACTCGCAACCAACAAGGAGGAACCGTCGGTATGACCGTCGTCCCAGCCCAGACCGGCGGCGGAGGCGGCTCCAGTGGTCTCTACGACGTGCTGGAGCTCGTCCTCGACCGAGGGCTCGTCATCGACGCCTTCGTCCGGGTGTCCCTCGTCGGTATCGAGATACTGAAGATCGACATCCGTGTCGTCGTCGCCAGCGTCGACACCTATCTGCGCTTCGCTGAGGCGTGCAACCGGCTCGACCTGGAGGCGGGCCCGCGCAAGAGTCCCGGTCTGCCCGACATCGTCGGCGAGATCACCGAGTCCGGCGCGCGCGGCAAGTCCAAGGGAGCGCTGTCGGGCGCTGCCGAGACCATCTCCGACGCCTTCAAGCAGGCCCGTGAGGAGGGTCAGGGCGAACGCCAGGGTGAACGCCAGGCCGAGTCCAGGCCGCGCGCCCGCAAGTCAACGGCGACGCGGGCGACGCGCAAGAGGGAGGAGGAGCAGGAGTGAGCACGTACGTCTACGGCATCACCGCTGACTCGCATCCTTCGCTTCCCGAAGGCATGGACGGCGTCGGCGAGCCGGCGTGCCCGGTGCGCGTCATCAAGGAGAGCGGTCTCGCCGCCGTCGTCAGCGACGCCCCCGAAGGGCTGCGGCCCAAGCGCAAGGACCTGCTGGCCCACCAGAACGTGCTGGCCGAGGTCGGCGCGGGCGGCCCGGTGCTGCCCATGCGGTTCGGCAGCATCGCGACGGACGACGCGACCGTCGCCGGGGTGCTGGCCGAACGCGCGGACCACTACAAGGAACGCCTCGACGCGCTGGACGGCAAGGTCGAGTACAACGTCAAGGCCAGCCACGAGGAAGAGGCCGTACTGCACCGCGTGATGTCCGAGAACCCGGAGGTCCGTGCGCTCACCGAGGCCAACCGGCAGGCGGGAGGCGGCGATTACCAGCAGAAGCTGCGGCTCGGCGAGATGGTGGTGGCCGCGGTGAAGTCCCGTGAGGCGGAGGATGCCGCCGAGCTCCAGCACGCACTGGAGCCGGTCGCCGACGCCGTGAGCGCGGGCCCCGAGTCCAGCGGATGGCTGGCCAACCTGTCGTTCCTGGTGGCCCGCGACTCGGCGGAGATGTTCCTCACCGCCGTCGAGCAGGTCCGCAAGAGCCATCCGCACCTTGATGTGCGGGTCAACGGACCGCTTCCGCCGTACAGCTTCGTCGAGCCGGGCCCCTCCGAGCCGGCGGACACCACGATCGGCTCGGACGCTGGAACGGACGCCGAAGCGGAGCGAATTCAGGAACGGATGCAAGAGCGGATCCAGGAGTGAACCCATGGGACTGATCGGTGAAGTGCTGCTGCTGCCGTTCGCCCCGGTGCGAGGCAGCGCATGGGTCATCAGACAGGCGCTGAACGAAGCGGAACGGATCTACTACGACCCGGCCACTGTCCGAGCCGAACTCGCCCAACTCGAGGAGCGGCTCGAGTCGGGCGAGATCGATGAGGAGGAGTTCGACCGACAGGAGGACGAGCTTCTCGACCGGCTGGAGATCGGCATGCGCGGCAGCGCAGGAACAGATGAGTGGACGACAAGATGAACCGAATGGGACTGGGCCTCGCGGTAGGGGCCGGATACGTCCTCGGACGTACGAAGAAGATGAAGGCGGCGGTCGCAGTCGGCACCCTGGTGGCCGGCAAGCGGATGCATCTGAGCCCGCGGGCGCTCGCGAATCTGGTGAATCAGCAGCTGCAGAACAACCCGCAGTTCAAGGAGATCGGCGACCAGCTGCGCGAGGACCTGCATGGAGTCGGAAAGGCGGCGTCCGGTGCGCTGGTCGAGCGGCGGATCGAGGCGCTGGCGGACCGGCTGCACGGCCGGACCGAGCAGGTCCGCGGACAGCTCGCGGGGGTCACACCGGACGTGCCGGGGCTCCGGGACGAGGAGGAGCCCGAGGACGAACGCGAGGAATCCGAAGAACCGGAATCCGAAGAACCGGATGAGGCTGCTGAGGGCGAGGCCGAGGCGGAGGACGAGTCCGAAGAGCCGGAGGCGGAGGAACGCGAGCAGGCCGAGCCCGAGGAGCCGCAGAAGGGCGCCGCCAAGAAGGCGGCGAAGAAGGCACCGGGCAAGAAGTCTGCTTCGAGGGGGCCGGCGAAGAAGGCCCCCGCCAAGAACACGGCGGGCAAGAAGACGGCGGCGAAGTCCACCAAGAAGGCGCCCGCGAAGAAGACGGCGGCACCCGGCCGAGCTGCCGAGGGGAGGCAGGAACGATGACGGACACCCTCGGGACGGCGACGGGCCGGGCCAAGAACGGCCTCGGCACGGCGACGGAACAGACGAAGGAGACGACGGGCGGCGGACTCGGCGGTCTGGGAGGCGTCGCAGGCGTCGCGCAGAGCGAGGCCGCCGACCGGCTCAAGGCGGAGCTCCAGGAATACCTCGCGGCTCAGGTCCAGCGCCTGCTGATGGGCTTCGGCCGCAAACTCGGCGAGACGACCGGCAAGCTCAACGACATCGCCGAGGGCAACAGCCCCGGCTTCGCCCGCCTCGCCCTGGCCACCGGCCGCAAACTCGCCAAGGGCAAGCGGCCGTTGCGCACCGCTGTCGAAGTCGGGGCCTCCCGCGCCAAGGAGAAGGTGCTCGAGCCGCTCAAGAACCTGGGCGGCGGCGAGAGCAAGAGCAAGGGCCGCTCGGGGCAGAAGCCCACCGCCATCATGGAGTACGTCGACGTCGGGGTGCCGTTGCGCACCGCGTACGACCAGTGGACCCAGTACCAGGAGTTCAGCACTTTCGCGCAGGGCGTGCAGAGCGCGAACCGCGACGACGAAGACGACACGACCTCCGACTGGCAGCTCAAGATCCTCTGGTTCAGCCGCAGTTGGAAGGCCCACATCACCGAACAGCGGCCCGACGACCGGATCTCCTGGACGTCGGAGGGTACGAAGGGCACCACGAAGGGCGTCGTCTCCTTCCACCGGCTCGACGAGAACCTCACCCGGGTCCTGCTGGTCATGGAGTACTACCCCACGGGCCTGTTCGAGCACACGGGCAACATCTGTCGCGCCCAGGGCCGCAGGGCACGACTCGACCTCAAGCACTTCGCGCGCTACGTCACTCTGCGCGGCGAGGCCACCGACGGCTGGCGCGGCGAGATCAGCGACGGCGAGGTGGTCCGCAGCCACGAGGACGCGCTCGCCGAGGAGGGCGAGGAGCCCGAGGAAGCTGAGGAGGAAGAGGGCGCGTACGAGGAGGAGGAAGAGGAGGCGGAAGAAGAGCCTGAGGCCGAGTACGAGGACGAAGAGGTGCCTGAGGGCGAGGAGGAAGAAGAGGAGCCTGAGGGCGAGTACGAGGAAGAGGACGAGTACGAGACCGCAGAGGGCGGGAGCCGCCGATGACCACCCCCAGCCGGCTCCCCGAACCGTACGGGCGCGACAGCAGCGCCAATCTCGCCGACATCCTTGAGCGCGTGCTCGACAAGGGCATCGTGATCGCGGGCGACATCCGGATCAATCTGCTCGACATCGAACTGCTCACGATCAAGCTGCGGCTGATTGTCGCCTCCGTCGACAAGGCGAAGGAGATGGGGATCGACTGGTGGGAGGACGACCCGGCGCTGTCCACGCGTGCGCGCCGCGACGGACTGGCCCGTGAGAACGCCGAGTTGCGTGCACACGTCGCCGAACTGGAGCGCGGGAAAGTCGAGCGCGGGAAAGTCGAGCGCCGGCGTGCCCGTACGGAGGAGGAGGCCCCATGAGCGGTCTGCGTTATGTCTATGCCATCTGCCGCCCTTATGGCTCCACCCTTCCCTCCCAGCTGACGGGCGTCGCGGGCGTGCCGCCCAAGCAGCTGACCCATCACGGACTGGTCGCCATCGTCAGTGCCGTACCGGAGGAGGACTTCTCCGAGGAGCCGCTGAAGGCCCACCTGGAGGACCTGGACTGGCTCAGTGCGACCGCGCGGGCCCACCAGAGCGTGATCGACGCGCTCACCGTGGTCACCTCGCCCCTGCCGCTGCGGCTCGCCACCGTCTTCCGGGACGACAGCGGCGTACGCACGATGATGGAGGCCGAGGAGGAGACCTTCCGGCGCACGCTCGACCGGATCGAAGGGCGCGTGGAATGGGGGGTAAAGGTCTACGCGGAATTCGCGGAGTCCTCCCAGCCCTCCCAGTCTTCCCCGTCCTCTCATCCCTCCCCCTCCACCCAAGTTTCTGAGGAGCCTGGCGCGAAAATCGCGAAAGGCGGCTCGGGGCGCGACTATCTGCGGCAGCGGCGACAGCAGCGCAGAGCTCACGAAGAGAAATGGGAGCAGGCCGAGGAATTCGCGCGCAGGCTGCACGACACTCTTTCCCGGTTCGCTGAGGACGCCCGTATCCACGCGCCGCAGAACCCGGCGCTGTCCCGCGCCTCCGGCCGCAATGTGCTCAACGCCGCCTATCTCGTACCGCGTGCGGAATCCGAGGAATTCGTGGAACTTGTGGACCGCACGAAAGGCGAGGAGCAGCCGGGCCTTCGGGTGGAACTCACCGGCCCCTGGGCCGCGTACTCCTTCAGCGGCCCGGCGGGACAGGAGGGCGCATGACCGTCGTCGAACGCCGGGAGATCGCCCTCGTCGACCTGCTCGACCGGCTGCTCGCGGGCGGGGTCGTCATCACCGGTGACCTGACCCTGCGGATCGCGGACGTCGATCTCGTACGCATCGACCTGAACGCGCTCATCAGCTCGGTGAACGAACAGGTCCCCTCGCCCTGGCAGGAGCCGCTGTGACTGACCGTGTGACCGACCGGAGGAACCGTCTCGACCTCGATCCGGACACCGTGGAACGGGATCTGGTCAAGCTCGTGCTGACCGTCGTCGAGCTGCTGCGGCAGCTGATGGAGCGGCAGGCGATCCGGCGTTTCGACACCGGGGAGCTGACGGAGGACCAGGAGGAGCGGATCGGGCTGACGCTGATGCTCCTCGAGGACCGGATGGCCGAACTGCGCGATCGCTACGGACTGCGGCCCGAGGACCTCAATCTGGACCTCGGGCCGCTCGGACCACTGCTCCCGAAGGAATAGCGGAACAGCGCACTTCCGCAGGGAAGTGGCCTACCAGCGATACCAACGGGACCTGGTGCCGGTCGTGGTGGTGCTGCGCATCAGGAATCCGAGCAGCCACACGACAAGAACCGCCACGGCAATCCACCAGAGCACCTTCACCGCGAATCCGGCACCGAACAGAACCAGCGCCAGAAGCAGTACCAGCAGGATGGGAACCATAATCTTCAACCTCCTCCTGCTGTCCGGGTTTCCCGAACCGGGGGAATCAGGCCGACTCAGACCGGCTTTCGGCAGAGAATTTCTCCGTGCAGGCAGGAGAACCACGCGTCCTCCTGTCGCCCCCATTCCCGCCACGCCTCGGACACCGCCCGCAGTTGACCCTCCGTCGCATGGCCGCCCTGCGTGGCGCGTTCCGCGTACGCCGAGGCGAGGGTGCGGTCCGCCCACAGGCCGCTCCACCAGGCACGCTCCTCGGCGGTGGCGAAGCACCAATTGCTGGAGGAGGCGGTGATGTCGCTGAAACCGGCCTGCAGCGCCCAGGACTTGAGGCGGCGCCCGGCGTCCGGCTCACCGCCGTTGGCGCGGGCCACGCGCAGATACAGGTCGAGCCAGTCGTCCATGCCGGGCGTACGCGGGTACCAGACCATCCCCGAGTAGTCCCCGTCGCGCGCCGCGACGAGGCCGCCGGGCTTGGCGACCCGGTACATCTCGCGCAGCGCCTGCACCGGATCCCCCACGTGTTGCAGCACTTGATGCGCGTGGACGACATCGAAGGTGTGGTCGGGGTAGTCGAGCGCGTGGACGTCCGCAACCGCGAACTCGACATTCTTCAGGCCCCGTTCGGCAGCCGTGGCCCGCGCCTGGTCCAGGATGCCCGGCGCCTGGTCGACGCCGGTGACCCGGCCGTCCGGGACCAGTTGCGCCAGGTCGGCGGTGATGGTGCCCGGCCCGCAGCCGATGTCCAGGATCGTCATACGGGGTTTCAGCGAACCGAGGAGGTACGCCGCCGAGTTGGCGGCGGTGCGCCAGGTGTGCGAGCGCAGCACGGACTCGTGGTGCCCGTGGGTGTAGACGGCGGTCTCCTTCGACATGGCGTCCCCTTCCGTGACGGTACCCGTGAGGTCACCGTACGCCGCCATGTCGAATAATGAGACCAACGTCTTGCGATACGGACAATCTTCCCCCTCCGGAGGCCGCCGCCCGGGGATCAGTGGCGGGCCAGCGGCCGGTAGACCGTCAGCGCCTCGGGCAGCTTCTCCAGCGTCAACTCGCCCTCCACTTCGGTCACTTCACCGTCGTACGCCAGGAGCGTGCCGGGTGCCACGCCGTCCACGTGGAGTCCGCCGACCCGTACCGCCGCATGGACGGGGGAGCGGGTCAGCGGTCCCGCGACGGCCGCGGCGAGCAGCCGGACGGCGGGTTTGCGGCCCCCGTGCACGACCCGTACGTCCAGCCGGCCGTCCGCGAGGTCGTAGCGGCGGCCGGGGATCGGGCCCATGCGGTGGTACATGCCGTTGCCGGCGAACAGCAGCCACAACGGCCGTTCCGTACCGCCGATCTCGGCCCGCAGTGGATGCCGGTCGGCCCGCAGCACACGAAGCGCCGCGAGCACCCCGGCGGGCCAGCCGCCGATCCGCCGCGACCAGCGGTCCCGCTCCCGCACCAGCTCGGGATAGACGCCCAGGCTGCAGGTGTTGAGGAAGCAGCCGTCGACGTCGCCGGCCTTGAAGTAGCCCACGTCCACGCGTACCGCGTCGCCGTGCCGGACGGCCTGGCACAGATCGCGTACGTCCTCCACGCCCAGGTCGTGCGCGAAGTGGTTGAGCGTTCCGCCGGGCAGCACCGCGAGCGGCAGGCCATGGCGCACGGCCACCTCCGCTGCCGCGTTCACGGTGCCGTCGCCGCCGCACACGCCGAGCACCACGGCCCGCTCCGCCGCCTTCTCCAACTCCGCCCGCAGGTCGGCCGCCTCGCACTCGACGACCTCGGCACGCGGCAGCACGTCGCGCAGCACACGTACGCGGTCCGGGGTGCCCGCCCCCTGATTGGCGACGAACACCAGGCCCTCGCCCTCGGGGAGCGCGGGCGCGTCCACGCGCGGGCGGCCCGGCGGCGGCAGCTGGTCACGGGTCGGCACGAGGCCGCGTACGGCGTAGGCGGCGCCCGCGCCGAGTGCCGCGCCCGCGAGGACGTCGCTCGGGAAGTGGACGCCCGTGTAGACCCGGGAGAGGGCCACCGCGGCGGCGGCCGGGGCGACGGCCGCGCCCAGCGGCCGGGACTCCAGGGCGACGCCCGTCGCGAAGGCCGCCGCCGACGCCGAGTGCCCCGAGGGGAACGAGGTGGTGATCGGCTGCCGCTCCAGCTGACGGATCAGCGGTACCGCGTGCAGCAGCGGGCGCGGTCGGCGCACGGTGCGCTTGCCGAGCGTGTTGATGGTCGCCGAGGCCAGGGCCAGCGAGGCGACACCCCGGGCGGCGGCGCGACGAGCCTTCGGCGAGCGAGTCGCGGCGAGGGCGGTCGCCGTGGCGAACCACAGCACGCCGTGGTCGGCGCTGCGGCTGAGCCTCGGCAGGACGCGGTCGGCGCCCGGCCAGTGCCGGGCCGCCACGGCGTCGAAGAGCCGGCAGTCCAGGGCCAACAGCCGGTCACGCAGGCCGTGGCCGGGTTCCGGGACGGTGAGGTCTACATCTGCGCTCATGAGCTGCGGGTACCCCGCAGACGCCGGACCGCGCATAACCGTTTGCCGCCCGCTCCCGCCGCCCGGACAATGCCAGACCATGGGACATCTGGAAGCGGCGCACCTGGAGTACTACCTGCCCGACGGGAGGGCGCTCCTCGGCGATGTGTCCTTCCGGGTGGGCGAAGGGGCCGCGGTCGCGCTGGTCGGCCCCAACGGCGCCGGGAAGACGACCCTGTTGCGGCTGATCTCGGGGGAGCTGAAGCCGCACGGCGGCACCGTCACCGTCAGCGGCGGGCTCGGGGTGATGCGCCAGTTCGTGGGGTCCGTACGCGACGAGACCACCGTGCGCGAACTGCTCGTCTCCGTCGCGCCGCCCCGGATCCGCGAGGCGGCGCAGGCCGTCGACGCGGCCGAGCACGCCATCATGACCGTCGACGACGAGGCCGCCCAGCTCCAGTACGCGCAGGCGCTCGCCGACTGGGCGGAGGTCCAGGGGTACGAGGCCGAGACGCTGTGGGACATCTGCACGATGGCCGCGCTCGGCGTGCCGTACGAGAAGGCGCAGTTCCGCGAGGTGCGCACGCTCTCCGGCGGCGAGCAGAAGCGGCTCGTGCTGGAGGCGCTGCTGCGCGGCGGTGACGAGGTACTGCTCCTCGACGAGCCGGACAACTACCTCGACGTGCCCGGCAAGCGCTGGCTGGAGGAGCGGCTGCGGGAGACACGCAAGACCGTCCTGTTCGTCTCCCACGACCGGGAACTGCTGGCCCGCGCCGCCGAGAAGATCGTGAGCGTGGAGCCGGGCCCCGCGGGTGCCGACGCCTGGGTGCACGGCGGCGGCTTCGCCACGTACCACGAGGCGCGGCGTGAACGCTTCGCTCGCTTCGAGGAGTTGCGCAGGCGTTGGGACGAGAAGCACGCCCAGCTGAAGAAGCTGGTGCTGAATCTGCGCCAGGCCGCCTCGATCAGCCATGAGCTGGCCTCGCGCTATCAGGCCGCGCAGACCAGGCTGCGCAAGTTCGAGGAGGCGGGCCCGCCGCCGGAGCCGCCGCGCGAGCAGGACATCACGATGCGCCTGCACGGCGGGCGTACCGGCGTAAGGGCCGTCACTTGCAAGGGACTTGAGCTCTCCGGCCTGATGAAGCCCTTCGACCTGGAGGTCTTCTACGGCGAGCGGGTCGCCGTGCTGGGCTCGAACGGCTCCGGCAAGTCGCACTTCCTGCGGCTGCTCGCGGGCGGCGACGTCGCGCACTCGGGGGAGTGGAAGCTCGGCGCGCGCGTCGTCCCCGGCCACTTCGCGCAGACCCACGCCCACCCCGAACTGGAAGGGCGCACGCTCCTCGACATTCTGTGGACCGAGCATGCCCAGGACCGCGGCGCCGCCATGTCCCGGCTGCGGCGCTACGAGCTGACCGCCCAGGCCGAGCAGCGCTTCGACCGGCTGTCCGGCGGTCAGCAGGCACGCTTCCAGATCCTCCTGCTGGAGCTGGAGGGGTCCACGGCCCTGCTCCTCGACGAGCCCACCGACAACCTCGACCTCGAGTCGGCCGAGGCCCTGCAGGAAGGGCTGGAGGCGTACCAGGGCACGGTCCTGGCCGTCACCCACGACCGCTGGTTCGCCCGTTCCTTCGACCGCTACCTGGTGTTCGGCAGCGACGGGAAGGTGCGCGAGACGACGGAGCCGGTGTGGGACGAGCGGCGCGTGGAGCGCGCCCGGTAGCCGACCGGGGCGTACCTGCTGGGCCGTATCTACCGGGCCGTATCTATCGAGGCTACGACCTTGTCTGCGGGGGCTCGGTCCAGCGGAGCAGCGCGCCCAGGCCGCCCACCGGAGCCGTCTGGGGCCCGGCCTCGGGCACGGCGGGCGTCAGCGACAGCGCCGCGGCGCCCGACGCGATGACGGACCGCAGCAGTGCGTCGTCCGCGCGCGCCGACCAGGGGCGCGGTTCGCCCAGCGTCTTCGTGTCCGTGCGCCGCACCGCCAGCTGGTCGGGGGCCTCGCCGACCCACACCTCGCGGTGGGTGTCGGGCCCCTCCGGGATGATCAGCAACTCGTCGATCCGGTGTTCCCGGGCGGCCTCGATCACCGCCGGTACGCCCTCGACGGCGCCGACGTTGCCGTCCGCGTCCGGTGCACGGGCCGCCATGAACCGCTCGAGGTCCTCGGCCGCCCTGCGCCGTACATGCTCCGCTCGGATCCGCTCCACGTCCTCGTCGAGCAGCCTGCTGCCGGCGCCGTGCGACGCCTCCATCGTGCGGTCGTGCAGCCGCTGCGGCAGCCGCTCGTGCACGGCCCGCCGCTCGCGGTCGTCGCCGACGAGAATCAGCAGGTCGGCCTGGGTCTCCTCCTGGCACACGGCGAGCGCGTCGGCGATCTCCGCGGCGTTGTGCTCCCAGGTGTTCTCCACCCTGAGCTGGAAGTGCCGCTCCGACCAGTCGACGGTGCTCGTACGGTGCAGGGGCCACCGCCGCCCGGTCACCGAGCCCGCGTCCCGGCTGCCCAGCGCGGAGCGCAGCTCGAAGTCGGCGCCACGCCGGTCGACGTAGGCCACCACACAGACCGGGTCCTCACCGAGCAGATCGAGCAGCGGGGCGGTGTGCGGGAGCGCCGACCAGGTGACGGACAGTCCGCCCTGCGGGGGCGCGGCCAGCGCGGGGTCGAGGACGACCTCGCCGCCGGTGGCGAACAGGGCCCGGCCGTGCGGTTCGGTGGAGTGCCGCAGCTCCTCGAGTGCGGACTCCACCGCCTGGCACGTGCGCTCGTCCGCGCCTTGGTCCGCGAGCTGCCTGGATGCCGCCTGTGCCGTCAGTGACCGCTCGTGAGGGGTGCTCTCCGTGTGCTGGGAGGTGCCGACGTACACGGAGGCCCAGGGTCCCGGATGTTCGTACAGTGGACGCAGAAAGGCGAGATCCATGGCTTCCTCCCGGATGCCGTTCGGGATATTGCTTGCCGGGCGGGTACCCGGACGCTTCGAAGGAACACGACGATCGGGGTGCCACCATGACCGGAGTCGACCCGGGTCTTCTGGACGACCAGCAGCTGATGAAAGAGCTGGAGACGATTCACCGCACACGCCACGACACGCTGTTGCACGGTTCGAACGACGCGCTGCGCATTCACAACGAGCGGATGGCGCAGCTGGAGGGCGAGTATCTGCGCCGGAATCCGCGCCGCCCTGTGGCCCCGGGCCGGACACGGGAAGGCGCGCGGGAACGGGAACGGCAGCCGGGCGGGGCGTGAGCAGCGCCCCGCGCTCGGCTGCCAGGTCGGTAGGTCGGTAGGTTAGCGGCGCTTGGCGAACTCCTCCAGGAACGCCTCGCAGAACACCTTCAGGTCGTCCGGCTTGCGGCTGGTGACCAGCGTGGACGGCGCGGCCTCACAGACCTGGACCTGCTCGTCGACCCAGGTGGCGCCCGCGTTGCGGATGTCGGTGCGCAGACTCGGCCACGAGGTCAGGGTGCGACCGCGGACCACGTCCGCCTCGACGAGCGTCCACGGGGCATGGCAGATCGCGGCGACCGGACGGCCCTGCTCGAAGAAGTCCCGTACGAACGACACGGCCTGCCCGTCCATGCGCAGCGCGTCCGGGTTTGCCACGCCGCCCGGCAGCACCAGGCCGTCGAAGGAGCCCGCGGACGTCTCGGACACGACCTCCTGCACGGGGAACACATCGGCCTTGTCGAGATGGTGGAACGCCTGGATCTGACCGGGCTTCGTGGACACCAGGACGGGTTCGTGACCCGAGTCGATCACGGCCTGCCAGGGGTCGGTGAGTTCGATCTGCTCGACGCCCTCCGGCGCCATCAGAAACGCGATACGCATCAGTTCTCCACGTCCTCTCCAGACAGGTCCTCTGGAGACAGGCCCACTCTCGACCCCGTCCTCGACCCGTCCTCTCGGCACGTCCTTTCCTAGCGGCTCGCCCTTCCCGGCACGGGCCGCCGTTCCTCCCGCTGGTTCAGCGGATCATGCTGCCCGGTGAGTCGTCCGGCGCGGCGCGGCTGATCTCCGCCAGAGCCGAGCCGGGGTCCTCGGACACCGCGAGGTCGCCCAGGCTGACCATGCCGACCGGGTGGCCGTCCTCGACGACGGGCAGACGGCGTATGGCGTGCTCGCGCATCAGCTCGACCGCGGCCGAGACCGCGTCGTCCGGACCGATCACCACAGGGTGCGGCGTGCACACGGCCTGGGCGCTCACCGTCAGCGGGTCGACGCCGTCCGCGACCGCGCGCAGCGCGATGTCACGGTCCGTCAGAACGCCGAGGAGGCTGCGATCCCCGGCCACCAGGACATCGCCGATGTCCTGGGCGCGCATCAGTTGCGCCGCTTCGACGAGCGAGGCATCCGGACGCACCGCGACGACGCCTGGCGTCATGACTTCCCTCACGAACTGGGCCATGGCTGTGGGCCTTCCTGCATTCCCCGGTACGGGGGTGGGGCACTGCTACTGGTACGACGGCGTGATGTCGCCCGCAGTACCCCTGCGGGGGCGGCCTATGCCTCCGTCGCAGATTCGCCGCGGTTTCCTCAAGCGCTGCTCACCTCTCACCGGTTCTCGCCGGACTCGCCGCTCGCGGCCCGTACGACCGCTTCGGCCAGCTCCTGGGCGTTGTGGTAGACCGCCTTCCTCGGCAGCCGCTCCAGCGGTTCGATGAGCCCGTCGGGTGCGTACCTGCTCCGCAGGAGACGGATCAGTTCACGAGGGGCCGCGGGGAAGGCCGTACGGCCCAGCAGTCGCGCCAGTTCGTAACGCACCGCCTCCTCGGAGCTCCGGCCGGCGTCCGGCCTGACCGGTCCGCCCGCGACCCACAGGTCGTCGTCGGCGGTCGGCTCCGGGTCGTGCCACTCCTCGGTCCTGGTCGGATGGCCCGACCGGAGCAGGCCCTGCAGTTCATGCTTCATCTCGTCGTCCTTGTGGACGTTGAGCCGGTCGCTGCCTCGCTGCATGTCTCCCTCCAGACACTCGGGGGTGGACCCCCGTGTACCCGCGCCCCCGATATCGACACGAAGGGTTTGTCCACCCGTGGCCTGGAGACCCGATTTGCGCCCCTCATCGCAATTCTCCCGGGGAAGGACAAGGCCATGGCGGTATTCGCTGTGATCATGCCGGTCCTGATGCTCGGCGTCGTCCTGGCGCTCGGCCGATACGAGGAGTGGCTCCTCCCGCCGGCCCGGCACCCCGACGAACCCGAAAGGCGCGCACTGCCCCACTGATCAGTGACCGAGCCGGACGGCATCGGCCCCCGGCGCCGGCCGCACCTCCTTCGCCATCGGCTTGGGGTGCGGCACTTCTTTGGGGAAGTGCCGCACCCAGCCCCGCCCCGGCCCAAGTCGGCCTGTAGTGCGTAGGCACCAGGACACGTGACTAGCTGGTCCGGGGGCACCAGGGGGAGACGGCGGCTGGGGACGATGCCCGGCGGGGCGCCGGAGGCAAGTGTTGGAGGCGCGTGAATCTCACGCATTCCCCTTGCCTAGCGGTGTCTGGAGTGATCAGAAGGTGGCGACATTTCTTTACCGGATCGGACGGTGGGCCTTCCGGCGGCGCCGGCTTGTAGGCGGTCTGTGGCTGGCTGTCCTGGTGCTGGCCCTCGCCGCCGCGGCCATGGCGCCGGCCGGGGAGGAAGAGGACCTCTCCATGCCCGGCACGGAGTCGCAGAAGGCGTTCGATCTGCTGGACGAGCGCTTCCCCCAGAGCAACTCCCAGGGTGCCGAGGCCCGTTTGGTGTTCCAGGCCCCGGACGGGCAGCGGGTGACGGCCCGGGAGCACAAGGCGGCCGTCGAGGACACGCTCGGCTCGCTGGACGGCGGAGATCAGGTCGCGTCGACCACCGACCCCTATGAGACCGGCGCTGTCAGCGAGGACGGCACCATCGCCTACTCCACGGTCACCTACAGCGCGGACGCCGTCGACCTGACCGAGCCGACGAAGAGCGCCCTCGAGGACGCCGCGAGCCGTGCCCGGGACGCGGGGCTGACCGTGGAGATCGGCGGCTCGGCCCTGGACTCGGAAGAGGAACCGGGCGGTACGACGGAGATCATCGGCGTGGCGGTGGCGGCGGTGGTGCTGGTCCTCGCCCTCGGGTCGCTGGTCGCGGCCGGATTGTCGCTGCTGACCGCCATCGTGGGCGTGGCCATCGCCTTCGGCCTGGTCTCCGCGCTGGCCGTCCCGCTGGGCCTGACGTCCACCGTCGCCATCCTGGCGCTGATGCTGGGGCTGGCGGTCGGCATCGACTACGCACTCTTCATCACCTCCCGCTTCCGCGACGAGCACGCCCGGGGCAGCGAGCCTGAGGAGGCCGCCGGCCGGGCGGTGGGCACGGCCGGATCCGCCGTCGTCTTCGCCGGCGCGACCGTCTTCATCGCCCTGGTCGGGCTGGGGGTCGTCGGAATCCCCGAACTCACCAAGATGGGCATGGGCGGCGCGGGCGCCGTGGCCCTTGCCGTACTCGTCGCACTGACCCTGGTCCCCGCGCTGTTCGGCTTCTTCGGCCGGCGGGTGCTGTCCCGCCGTGTCCGCAAGGCCACCCGGCCGGGAAACGAGCGCCCGCACCCGGTGCCCACCGAGGCCGGCCGGCCCGGGCTCGGCACCCGCTGGGCGCGGTTCGTGCTGCGCCGGCCGGTGGCCGTGCTGTTGGTCTCCGTACTCGGTCTCGGGGCCGTCGCCCTACCGGCGCTGAGCCTCGAACTCGGGCTGCCCGGAGACGAGTCCAAGTCGGTGGATACCACCCAGCGCCGTGCCTACGACCTGCTGTCGGAAGGCTTCGGCCCCGGCTTCAACGGCCCGTTGACCGTGGTCGTGGACATGCCGGAGTCCGCGGACACCCGGGCCACCACGGACCTGGTCGTCAAGACCGTACGGGGAGTGGACGGGGTCGCGTCGGTCGGTGATCCGGTTCTCAGCCGGACCAAGGACACGGCCGTCCTCACCGCCGTCCCGCAGACCGCGCCGAACAGCGGCGAGACCAAGGACCTGGTGCACGCGATCCGGGGCGCGGTCTCCGGCGTCGAGGCCGGCACGGGCGCCGCCGTCCTGGTGACCGGCACCACCGCGATGAACATCGACATTTCCGAAGCCATGTCCGACGCCCTCATCCCCTATCTGACCGTGGTCATCGGCCTGGCGGTGCTCCTGCTGATGGTGGTCTTCCGCTCGGTCCTGGTCCCGGTCAAGGCCGCGCTCGGCTTCCTGCTGTCGGTGGGTGCCGCCTTCGGCGTCCTCGTCGCCGTCTTCCAGTGGGGCTGGGCGGCAGACCTGCTCGGCATCGAACAGACCGGACCGGTCATGTCGCTGATGCCGATTCTCATCATCGGCATAGTGTTCGGCCTCGCCATGGACTACGAGGTCTTCCTCCTCACGCGGATGCGGGAGGCCTACGTCCATGGCGCGTCCCCCGGCGAGGCAATCGTCAACGGGTTCCGGCACAGCGGACGTGTGGTGGCCGCGGCGGCGATCATCATGATCAGCGTGTTCGCGGGATTCATCGGGATGAGCAGCCCGACCATCCAGACGATGGGCGTCGGTCTGGCCGCCGCCGTCGCCTTCGACGCCTTCGTGGTCCGGATGGCGATCGCACCCGCGGTCCTGGCACTGCTCGGCCACCGGGCCTGGTGGCTGCCTCGTATCCTGAACCGCGTGCTGCCGAATGTCGATATCGAGGGTGAGGCACTGAGCAGGCATGCCCCGGCCTCCGCGACCGGGCCCGACGCAGCGGTGCGGCGGCTCCCCGTCGGACGGTACTGAGCCGGCCATGACGAACACGGGTGGCGGTGGCCCGCGACAACGCGGCACGTGGTGGCGGGAGTTGGCGATCACGGCGACGGCGTTCGCGCTCTGTCTGCTCGGCGGCGTGGTGCAGGTCGACGACACGCTGTCCCCGCCGCCCGCCGCCGCCTACTTCATCGCCGTGGTGTCCTGTGCCGTGCTGCCGGTGCGGCACCGGGCGCCCCTGGCCGCCCTGGCGGCCACGACCGCGGTCGGCGTGCTGGTGCAGCCCTTGGGCCTCCTGCTGAGCCCGCTCATCGTGGCGCCCGTTGTGATCAGCGCCTACTCCTACTCGCTCGTCGCGCGCACCGAACGGCGCGCGGCGAGCGCGGTGTCAGTCACTTCCGCAGCGCTGGTCGCGGCCATCCCTTTGTTCGGGGACTTCTCGTGGAAGGACGCGAGCAGGATGGGAGCGGTGGCGGCGTTCCCGCTGGTGGCCGGCGTACTCGGTCACTCGGTGCGGAACCGACGGGCCTACCTGGCGGCCGTGGAGGAGCGGGCCCGGCGGGCCGAGGAGAGCCGGGACAGGGAGGCTCGCCGGAGAGTGGCCGAGGAACGGGTGCGCATCGCCCGGGAACTGCACGACCTGGTGGCCCATCAGATCACCCTGGCCAACGCGCAGGCCACAGTCGCCGCCCACCTCTTCGACGCCCGCCCGGAGCAGACTCGCAAGAGCCTCAAGGAGCTCGTCGAGACCACCGGCCACGCGCTCGACGAACTGCGGGCCACGGTCGGTCTGCTGCGTCAGTCCGGGGACGCGGGCGGGCCAGTTGAACCGGCGCCCGGCCTTTCCCGGCTTCCCACGCTCCTCGAGTCCTTCCGCCGCGCGGGTCTGGAGGTGTCGGTGCACCAGGAGGGCACGGCCAGGCCGCTGCCGCCGGGAGTGGACCTCACCGCCTACCGCATCGTCCAGGAGGCCCTGACCAACGTGACCAAGCACGCCGGTACTGGCAGCGCCCGGGTGCGCCTCGCCTTCAACCGCGATCGCGTGACCATCACCGTCGCCGACGACGGAGGAGGCGCCCGTACGGTGTCGACCGCATCCACGGGACCGAGTGGGTCCACGGCGTTGGACCGTCCGCCCGGTTACGGTCTGATCGGGATGCGTGAACGTGCCACCGCGGTCGGGGGACGCCTCTGGGCGGGCAGGCGCCCGGAGGGCGGCTTCCTCGTCTCCACCCAACTGCCCCTCCCGCCCGCCAAGGACACGACACGGAGCACTGACGGAGCAACAACCACCTTGGAGGGGCGGATGGCCGACGGAGCGTCAGGCGACGGACCGACGGGCGACGGAGAGGCCGGGGATGCGCCGTGACGCTCAGGGTGCTGCTCGCCGACGATCAGGCCCTGCTGCGCGGTGCCTTCCGGATGCTTCTCGACAGCGCCGACGACATCACCGTGGTCGGCGAGGCCGGCGACGGCAGGGAGGCGGTGAGACTCACCCGGGAGCTGCGCCCGGACGTGGTGATCATGGACATCCGTATGCCCGAGGTGGACGGTCTCACCGCCACATCGCAGATCTGCGCGGACCCGGAACTGCGTGCCAGCCGCATCCTGATCCTCACCACGTACGAGACGGACGAATACGTCGCTCAGGCGCTGCGCGCGGGGGCCGGCGGCTTCATCGGCAAGGGCATCGGAGCCGAGGACCTGGCGGACGCCGTCCGTACGATCGCCGACGGCGACACTCTTCTGTCCCCCGCCGCGACCCGCTCCCTGGTCGCCCGTTTCCTGGCCACACCGGACAACGCCCCGCCGCGCCACGCCGAACAGCTCGCCGTGCTCACCCCGCGCGAACGCGAGATGGTGGCCCAGGTCGCGACCGGCCTGTCCAACCAGGAGATCGCCGAGCGGATGTTCCTCAGCCCCTTCACCGTCCGCGCCCACGTGCAGCGCGCCATGACCAAGCTGCAGGCCCGCGACCGGGCACAACTCGTCGTCATCGCCTACCGGACGGGCCTGGCCCACGCCGCCCCCGAAGGCGGCTAGTCAGGGCCATCAGTGGCGGTCGCGCCCCGGCAGGAACTCCTGGATCTTGGCCTTGAACCCCTGCCGGACCATGGACGTGCGGTCGAAGTCGCCCTTCAGGATGGCGGCGGCGGTGGCCTCCATCTGCTCCCAGGTGGCGTGCGGCGGGACCGGCGGTACGGCAGGGTCCGTCAGGAATTCGATCACCGCGGGACCGTCCGCCTCCAGGCCCGCACGCCAGCCCGCCTCGACATCCTCCGGCTTCTCCACGCGGATACCGGTCAGCCCGAGGGAGCGTGCGAAGGCGGCGTACTGCACGTCCGGGATCTCCTGCGAGGGCAGGAACGACGGGGCGCCCTCCATCGCGCGCATCTCCCAGGTCACCTGGTTGAGGTCATGGTTGTTCCAGACACCCACGACGAGCCGCGGATCCTCCCAGCGGTCGCGGTACTTCGCGGCCGTGATCAGCTCTGCGAGCCCGTTCATCTGCATCGCCCCGTCCCCGACGAGCGCGATCGCGGGCCGGTCCGGATGCGCGAACTTCGCACCGATCGCGTACGGCACCCCGCAGCCCATCGTGGCGAGGGTCCCCGACAGCGAGGAGCGCATCCCGGACCGGTGCGTCAGGTGGCGCGCGTACCAGTTCGCAGGCGATCCCGAGTCGGACGTGACGATCGCGTTGCCGGGCAGCAGCGGATCCAGCGCCCGGGCCACGTACTCCGGGTTGATCGGATCCGCGGACAGCTGGGCCCGGCGCTCCATCACCTCGCGCCAGCGCGTCACGTTCGCGCACACCGTGTCGTACCACTCGCGCCCGCGGTCCGCGTCCAGCAGCGGGATCAGCCGCTCCAGGGTCGCCTTCGCGTCTCCCACGAGATTCACCTCGTACGGATAGCGCATCCCGACCATGTGCGGATCGATGTCGATCTGCACGCCCCTCGCCTTGCCGAACTCCGGCATGAACTGGGTGTACGGGAAGGAGGAGCCGATGGTCAGCAGGGTGTCGCAGTCGCGCATCAGCTCGTACGAGGGCCGGGTGCCGAGCAGACCGATCGCGCCCGTGACGTAAGGGAGTTCGTCGCTCAGCGCGTCCTTGCCGAGCAGCGCCTTGGCGACGCCCGCGCCGAGCAGTTCGGCGATCCGCTCCACCTCGGGCTGGGCCCCGGCAGCGCCCTGGCCGATCAGAATGGCCACCTTGTCACCGGAGTTGAGGACTTCGGCCGCCCGCTCCAGCGACTCCTGCGAAGGAATCGCGGTCCACTCGCTGCGGCCCAGGCTGGAGGGGACCATCTTGAACTCGTGGGTGGGGGCGGAGTAGTCGAGGTCCTGGACGTCTCCGGGGATGATCACGGCGGTCGGGGCGCGGCGCGCGTAGGCGGTGCGGATCGCCCGGTCCAGGACGTTCGGCAGCTGCTCGGGCACCATCACCGTCTCGACGAAGTCGGAGGCCACGTCCTTGAACAGCGTGTGCAGATCGACCTCCTGCTGGTACGAGCCGCCCATCGCCGTACGGTGCGTCTGGCCGACGATCGCCAGCACCGGCACATGGTCGAGCTTGGCGTCGTACAGGCCGTTGAGCAGATGAATCGCGCCGGGTCCCGAGGTCGCCGTGCACACTCCGAGCCGGCCCCCGAACTTCGCGTAGCCGACCGCTTCGAACGCGGACATCTCCTCGTGCCGCGACTGGATGAACGTGGGGTGGTCCTCGGCCCGGCCCCAGGCGGCGAGGAGACCGTTGATGCCATCCCCTGGATAACCAAACACGTGTTCTACGCCCCATTCGCGCAGGCGCTGCAGGACATGGTCGGCGACCTTGGTGCTCATGCGGGACCTCCCGGAGGTGACGGCTGTACCGCCCCGAGTCACCCGCGCGCCGCCGGAAAAACCTGCGGGTGTTTGCCGCCCGCGCAGTGGGGCAAGCGAATGTCAGTGCTTCGGACAGGAGGCACATTCCGTGGGAGCGGCGAAGTCCTGCCACGGGTGTGCCTGTCGGCTCTAGGCGCGCTCCCACGGTGACTGTCCAATCCAAGGCATCACTCAAGGGAGTTGCGACGCACCATGCAGACTCACGCGAGCGCCAAGCACCACCCGCACGACGACGCCCCCGACACCTCGGAGGCGTTCCGCGCCCTCGCCAAGCTTCCTCCCGGACAGCAGCGCGACACCCTGCGGGCGGAGATCGTCGAAGCCTGGCTTCCTATGGCGGAGCGGCTCGCGGGACGATTCCGCAGCCGCGGCGAGAGCTTCGAGGACCTGCGCCAGGTCGCGGCGCTCGGTCTCGTCAAGGCCGTCGACCGGTACGACCCCGAGCGCGGCAACGCCTTCGAGAGTTACGCCGTGCCGACCGTCACCGGTGAGATCAAGCGGCACTTCCGCGACCACATGTGGACTCTGCACGTGCCCCGTCGGGTCCAGGACCTGCGCAACCGGGTCCGTTTCGCGAGCCAGGACCTGTCCCAGACGATCTCCGGCCGGCAACCCACGGTCGCCGAGATCGCCGAGCACGCGCAGATGAGCGAGGAGGACGTACGCGTCGGACTTGAGGCGCTGGAGAGTTTCACCGCCCTCTCGCTCGACGCCGAACTCCCGGGCAGCGAGGACGGATACTCCCTGAGTGACGCGCTCGGCTCCTCCGACCCGTCCCTGGACGTCGTCGTCGACCGCGAGGCGGTCAAGCCCCGGCTGCAGGCGCTGCCCGAACGCGAACGGGCCATTCTCTACATGCGGTTCTTCGGCGACATGACGCAGAGCCGGATCGCCGAACAGCTCGGCATCTCCCAGATGCACGTGTCCCGGCTGATCAGCCGCTGTTGCGGCAAGCTGCGGGACCAGGTCATGCAGGACGCGGCGTAGCTCCGCTGGTTGGGCCGGTTTGAAGCTGCGGGTTTGCTGTGGCTGTTCGCTCTCCCACTCCCGGCTCCTCCCCCCCTCTCGGCTTGGCGCGAGAGGGGGGACCCCCATCGCGGCGGAGCCGCAAATTGATACAGCCCCGCGCCCCTGAAAAGGAAGGCCTGCGGCCTCCTTCAGGGGTGCGGGACCGCACTTAGCGGCGGTCCAAGTTCCTCACTGCCAGGGCTATATGACGGGACATCATGTCCAGTATCTGTGCCTCGGCCATCGAGAACGCGAGCCGGGCGCCGCAGCGGAACAGGGTGAGGACGGCCTGCACGGCGCCGTTCACGGTCAGCGGGACGCACAGCAGCGATGTGACGTTCGCGCTGACCAGGACGGGGGCGCCCGAGGCGTCCTTGCCGAAGGCGCCGGGGTCCTCCGGGCGGACCTGGAGTGCCGTGGACCCGCCGCGTGCCGCCTCGACGACGAGCGGGCACGAGGCGGGATCCTGCGCCTGGAGGTCCTCGACCTGCGTGCCGGGCCGGTCCGTCGGCCCGAGGACGGTCATACGGCACAGCCGCGCGGCCCCCTCGTCGGCGATCACCCAGTCCGCGAACCGTCCGTGCAGCACTCGGGCCGCCTGCTCCAGCACGGCGGCCCGGGTCTTCGCGGGCTCGGCCAGCAAGGCCGTGGACATGGCGTCCACCAGGTCCAGCTGGGCCGCGTGCCGAGTCGTCTCGGCGAGGTCCGGCAGCGGACCGGGGACGCCATCGCCCGCAGGCATCCGCGTCCCCGAGGGCTGCAGCACCATGAGTACGGAGCTACGCGGCTCGCCGCTCGTCCGCACCGCGGTGAGCGTCGCGCGCACGGAAGCGGAAGGGCGTTGCTGAAGGTGAACGGTGAGACTGCGGTCGCCCTCACCCCGCGCCACCGCCGCGACCTGGGAACGGAACGCGGCCCGGTCCGCGTGCGCGAGGAAACCGGTCAGCGGCCGGCCCGTCGCATAGCCCGACCGTATCCCGGTGAACTCGGCCGCTGCGTGGTTGAGTCTGCGGACCACCGTCTCGCGGTCCATCAGTGCGACGGGCAGGGGGAGGCGCTGGAAAATCGCCCGCAACAGCTGCTGCTCCTGGCGGTCGGTGGAGGGCCCATTGGGTGTGCCGCCCGAGCTCAGCCGCTCGTACCACGGCCACAACTGGCCGGCCACATGGTCAAGTTCAAAAAGTGCCGCGTCGAGCACTGTCTGAAGGTCGCCGCTCGGTACCGACCGCGCCGCCTTCAACTCCGCGACACGGCGCACGAAATCCTCAAGTTCTTCGCCGAACTCATCCGTCTGCGCCATGCACCGAACGTATCCCGTCCCCGGTCACTGCGGGGCGGCCAGAGTGGAACCTCTCATTTTCGTTTTCCCCGAGAGTGTGTGGGCAGGCCACAAGGCAAGGAGGTGAAACCATGCCGGACACCGAGCACAACGGCCATCTGGGCACGGAGTCCCCGGAGTCCGCACTTCCTGCTCGTCGGCTGTCGGAACTCGCCGAGCAGGCCGTGCGCTGCACCAGCGACTGCTGCGGCGCGAGCACCACGTTTTCCAACGGTGGTACGGAGCGGCCGGCCGCTGTGACCCACCCCGATCTGGCGGGCCTCGTCTCGGTCCAGCTCCGCTCCGGCGAGGGGCCGATCCCCGTCGCCGTGGACGGCGGTGAAACCGTCGAGACGGGTGACCTCCTGCGTGCGGAGCGCTGGCCGCAGTACCGGGCCGTGGCGCTCGACGCGGGCGTACGCTCCTGCGTCACGATGCCCTTCCGGCGCGCGGGACTGACAGTGACCCTCAGCCTGTACAGCTTCCGCCCGGACGCCCTCGAGGACGCCTCGCACGGTCCCGCCCGGGCCCTCGGCGACCTCGCCGCGAGCAGTCTCGTACGCGACCGCTCCTACCGCGCCGCGCTGACCGAACTCGACCAGCTGGGCGCCGCGTTGCGTACCCGGCCGGTCGTCGACCAGGCCTGCGGCATCATCATGCACGTACTGGCCTGCGACGCGGACGAGGCCTTCGCGGTCCTGCGCCGCGTCTCACAGGGCACCAACCGCAAACTGTCCGACGTCGCCTCGTCCCTGGTCGAGACCAGGGGGCGCGGCTTGGAGCAGGAACTGGTGTCGCTGGCGTAAGCGCTCCGCTTGGGGTGCGGTTTGAAGGTGCGGGTGTGTGGGTGGCTGGTCGCGCCCCGCGGCGGAGCCGCTGATGTCACAGCCCCGCGCCCCTGGGGTGGGTGGTGGGTGCGGGGCCGTGGGCCGGTGGGAAGCTGCGGATAGTTGGGGGTACGGGCTTGCTCGGGGCGCCGGGAGTCGCAGGCTTTGGTTTTTCAGGGGCGCGGGGAACTGCGCGACCAGCCACGACGCCCCCGCAGCCGCGACACGCAGTGTCACACCCCACCCCCTGGTGGGGGGCCTGGGGGCACAGCCCCCAGTTTCGGGAAGGGGCGGGGCTGGGGAAAGAAAAACCCCAACCCGCACCCGCCCAGGGACGGCATCGCGCCGCACGCCGTCACCCACTCGGCCGCCCCCGTGGCACGAATGGTGCCCGGCCGCGCGCGCCCCGGCGACGGCCGGGCTCTGATGGGCTACGGGGCACGAAGGCTGTGCCCCTCCTCCGCCGCCCCTCGGGGGGCGCGGAAGGCCCCCGCCTTCGGCCGAAGGAGCCCAGTCCATGCGCCGCACAGTCCGCGCTCTGTCCACCGCAGTCGCCACCACCACCGCCGTCGTCGCCGTCGGCCTGGGCACCGCCGCGTCGGCTGCAGTCCCGGTCGAGGAACGGGCCAGGGTTCCGGGCCAGGAGCAGGCCACCGGTCCGGCCGACGAGTCGGCGGGCGTTCCCGCCGATGAGTCGGCCACAGGCCCGGCCTGGGTTCCGGAGGAGGAGCCGACGGACGCGCCCCCGATTCCGGACGAAGAGCCGTCCGACGAGTTGGCGGAGGATTCGGCCGACCTGTGGGCCGATGAATCGGGCGGTGTGCCGGCGGAGGATGCGGCCGGGCAGCCGACCGAGGATTCGGCCGGTGCGTCGCCCGGGATGCCGGCCGACGACTGGGCCGGGACACCGCCCGATTCATCGGCCGGGGTGTCGCCCGGGGTGTCGGCCGGAGCCTCGGCAACGCACCCGGTCGCCGAGGTCAGCCCTCGCACCGTCGCCCCCGGCGGCACCGTCACCGTCTCCGTGTCCTGCGGAGTGCTCGGCGGGACCGCGCCCAAGAGCATCGACGCCCACTCGCAGGCCTTCGAGCACGGCACCGCCAAGCTGCACCTGGCCAAGGGCAAGGGCAAGGGCGAGGCGGCGGGCCCCGCCTACAGCGGCACCGCCCGGATCGCGCCCGCCGCGAACTTCGAGAAGGGCGGAGCCCACAAGGCCGGCACCTCCGAGTGGAGCGTCGACGGTGCCTGCCCGGCGCCGCCCGGCGGCAAGGAGGCGGAGTGGAGCGCGACGTTCACGGTGTCGCGAGACGGTTCCCACCACCCGCACGGGGTGCGCGCGGGCGCGGGCGGCGCGTTCACCGACTCCCCGGCCGCCCTAGCCGCCGGCGGCGTCCTCGTCGCGGGCGCGCTCGGCGCCGCCGTACACAAGCTGCTGCGCAGGGAGTCATCCGCGAACCGTTGAGTTGATGACGCGTGACGGTGGGTACTCACTGCTCAGAGACACAACCGGCACCGTAGGAACCACGGATCACTGCGCGGAGGCGACCATGCGGCGGACGGATCCGGAAGGGCACGGCCCCGTCCGCTACGGCCCACCGCTTCCCGGCCAGGGGCTGCCGGTCCCACCGGGACTCACCGCCGCCGCGGCCGGTGCGCACACCGAACCCACCGGCGGCGGCCCCCGGCTCCTGGACGCGGCCTGCGCGTACTGGGACCGGCGCGGACTGCCCGCAGAGCGCCACCGCACGGCCGCGGCCCCCGGTGCCCCGGCCCTGCTCCTCGCGCTGACCGCCGCACTCGGCGGCGACGTCCTGGTGCCGCGCCCCTGCGCCGCCTGGTGGCGGCCCACGGCCCGGCTGCTCGGCACCTCCGTGTTCCATGTGGCGACATCCGCCGAGTGCGGCGGGGTCCCCGATCCCTACGCCCTCCTGGAGACCGTGCGCCGGGTGCGCGCCGAGGGCGGCGACCCACGGCTGCTGGTGCTCTCCGTCGCCGACGACCCCACCGCCACCGTCGCCCCGCCCGAAGTGGTCCACGAGACCGTGGAGGCCGCCGCGGGGGAGGGGCTGCACCTGATCAGCGACGAGACCTGGCGCGACACCCTGCACGAGCCGCACGACACGGTCCTGCTGAGCCCCGCCGAGATGCTTCCCGGCCAGGTCACGGTGATGACCGATCTGGCCGGCCCGTTCCTGCCGCCCGGCTGGCCGGCCGCCCTGGCCCGTTTCCCCGACAACGACCTCGGCGTCCGGCTGCGCGACCGTGTCCTCGACGTCCTGACCGCGCTCGGCGCCCGCCTCGCGACACCGGTCGCCGAAGCCGCCGCGTACGCACTCGGCGAGCCCGAGGACATCAGCCTGCGGCTCACCGCGTCCGTACGGCTGCATGCCCGCGTGGCCGCCGCCGCGCACCATGCCGTGGTGACAGGGGGTGCCCTCGCCCGGCCCCCGCAGGCCGGGCGCCATCTGTACGCGGACCTGGGCCCGCTGCGCCCCGCGCTCACCGAGTATGGCGTGGGCGACGCACAGGAACTGGAGGACTTCCTCACCGCCCGCCTCGGCATGCCCGCCCCCGGCGGCCACCGCTTCGGCGACGACCTCGGCGCCCTGCGCGTCCGCCTGACCACCGGCCCGCTCCTCGGAGCAACGGACGAGGAGCGGATGGCGTCTCTCACGTCACCGGAACCTCTGGAATTGCCGCATGTGGAAAGCGCGTTGACTCTGCTGGGATCGGTATTCGACGATCTCCGCGACGACGCCCGGCGATGGGAGTCCCCTCGATGACGCAGCAGTCCGAGTCGACCTCGACGACCACCACGTCCGTGTCTATGGCGGCCTCCTCCTCGTCCACGGGTGCCGATGAGCCGGTGTCCTCCTCCGTGCCCGGTGCCGGAACGGAAACACCACTCGCCCCGCCCCGCCCGCCCGGCGAGCGCCGCCGCTGGCCGCGGTCCTTCGCCGACCGGCTGACGGATCCGCTGCCGGGCCTCAGGGGCTTCGCACGCTTCGCCCGCGAGGGCGCTCTGCGGCCGACACCCGAAGGCCTCGCCGACATCCCCCGGCTGCCGTACGAGCCGGCCCCGCTGCCGCGCGTGGACGCGCAGACCGTCGCCGTCTCCTGGGCCGGGCACGCGAGCTGGGTGATCCGGATCGGCGGGCTCACCGTCCTCACCGACCCGGTCTGGTCCCGCAAAATCCTCGGAACTCCCGCCCGGGTCACGCCCGTTGGCGTGCCCTGGAGCGAACTGCCGCGCGTCGACGCGGTCGTCATCAGCCACAACCACTATGACCACCTGGACGCCCCGACCCTGCGCAGGCTCCCGCGGGACACCCCCGTCTTCGTCCCGGCCGCGCTCGGCGGCTGGTTCCGGCGCCGCCGCTTCACCCGCGTCACCGAACTCGACTGGTGGGAAACGGCGGAACTGCATCCGAGGGGCGGCGCCGCAGGCGCCTCGGCTGAGGGTGGGGGTGGGAGACGGGCGGGCGGAGTCCGCTTCGACTTCGTCCCCGCCCACCACTGGTCCAAGCGCAGCCTCCACGACACCTGCCGCACCCTGTGGGGAGGCTGGATCCTCACGGCACCCGACGGCAGACGCGTCTACTTCGCGGGCGACACGGGCTACGGCCACTGGTTCACCCGCATCGGAGACCGCTACCCCGGCATCGACCTGGCCCTCCTCCCGATCGGCGCATACGAGCCCCGCTGGTGGCTCAGCGACGTCCACTGCGATCCCGAGGAGGCGGTCCGCGCGGCCCAGGACCTCGGGGCCAGACGGATGGCACCGATGCACTGGGCCACGTTCGTACTGTCGGCGGAGCCGGTGCTCGAACCGCTGACACGGGTCCGTGCGGCCTGGGACCAGGCGGGCCTGGCCCGTGAGGACCTGTGGGACCTGCCGGTGGGGGGATCCCGGATCCTGACATGAACAGACGGCACGTGAACGAAGCGTTCAGGCCACGGACTTACGCCATGGACTTACGAAACCTGCGCCACACACTCGGCGCGCCACTGATCACCAGCGTGAGCACCACCGCTGCCACCACACCCTGCCAGGGCTCCTTGAACAGCGAGCCCCCCAGGATCCCGATGAGCTGATACGTCACCGCCCACGCAAGGCAGGCCGGCACATCCCCCCGTACGAACTGCCGCATCGGCATCCGGGCCATCAGACACGCCAGCATCACCGGAATCCGCCCCGCCGGAACCAGCCGCGACACCACCAGCACGGTCACCCCGTGCGCATCGAGCCGCTCCTGTGCCTGTGCGAGCCGGTCCTCCGGGGCGCGATCACGCAGTGCCTGCAGCCACCGTGAGCCGTTCTTCGAGCCCATCCCGCGCTTCCCGAGCCAGTACAGCGCGATGTCACCGAGGAAGGCCGCGACCGACGCCACCGCGAACACCATCAGCAGCGAGAACGGCGCCGTCTGATGGAAGGCCACCACCGCGGCCGAGCTCACCAGCGCGCCCGTGGGCACCACCGGCACCAGCGCCCCGATCAGCACCAGCAGGAACAACGACGGATAGCCGACCGCCTGCTGGGTCGCCTCCGGCGACGTGGCCGCCGCGGACAGGATCACCGCGCGACCTCCGGCCGTACGCTCTCGCCGTGCCCCAATAGATGCACCGCCACCTCGGGCGCCCTCTCGCGCGCCAGGCGCATGAACTCCGGGCCCGGCGCGTGGAATTCATGGGGGCGCACGGCGTCCATGCCGATCGGCCAGTACGTGCCGTAGTGCACCGGGACCGCGCTGCCCGGCAGCAGCCGGACCAGCGCCTCGGCGGCCCGTCCGGCGTCCAGATGCCCCTCCCCGAGATACGGCCCCCAGCCACCGACCGGCAGCAGCGCCACGTCGACGGGACCGACCTCCTTGGCCATCGCCTCGAACAGGCCGGTGTCCCCGGCGAAGTACGTCCGCCCCTCGCCCTCGACGACATAGCCGAGGGCGGGCGCACGATGCGGCCCGAGCGGCAGCCGCCGCCCGTCGTGCCGCGCCGGCACGGCCCGTACGACCAGGTCACCGACCCGCGTCTCATCGCCCGGCGCGACCTCCGTGAGCCGTAGATGGCCGAGCCTGCGCAGCCCGGGCACGGCGCGTGCGGCGCCCCTCGGCACCAGCACCCGGGTGCCCGCGGCGAGCCGCCCCAGGGAGGGAACGTGCAGATGATCGGCGTGCAGATGCGAGACCAGGACCGCGTCCGCGAGCGCCGCCTCGGGCGGGGGCGCGGCCCCGCGGCGCCGGCGTAGATGAGCGAGCCGACGCGCGAACAACGGGTCGGTCAGCAGGCGCACGCCCGAGTCCTCGACCGTGCAGGTCGCGTGACCCCACCAGGTGATCTCCACCGGCACCCCCTTTGCTCCCTTCGCGCGACTCCCCCAGAGCCTACGGGCAGGGGTAGGGTCAGCGGCGAAACCGGAGGTGAGGGGGACACCATGGGAGACACGCGCAGCGCCTCCGGCCTGCTTCGCGTCACGGCCATCGCCAGTCTGACGCCGCTCGAGGAGCTGGACGCGGATCCCTTCCTGGTGGACTCACGCAGCCAGCACGCCATGTGCGCGCGCTGGGCCGCCGAGCGTGGGTACGTCATCACCCGGGAACTCCTTGTACGCGGACTGCGCCCCGACCACTGCGCGCTCTGGGAGGACGTCGAGGCGGGGCGCGTCGATCTGTTCGTCGCGCCCAGCCGCCGGGTGCTGGAGCGGGCGCTCGCCTCGGTCGACGAGTTCACCGCCGAGTGCGCCCGGCGAGGCGTACGCATCGAGACGGTCGGGCACGCGGAACCGGCGTACGACGCGCAGATGAAGGCGCACGTCCATCGCCGGCTGTCGATGCCGACGGCGGGGTACGACGGGCGCTGATCCGCGGGCGTTCACTCCCTGTCCGCAACCGCCCGTGCGCCCTCACCCGTTGTGACAATGTGGGGGACGGACTTCGTCAGCGGGAGCCGGTGGGAGGCAGCGGGAGGTGGGCGTGGGCGACGGGCGATGGCGACGGGTGGGCAGCGCCGTCTTGCGGAGTATCACGGTGTGGGCCGTTTCCACGGTCACCATGCTGGTGCTTGCCGGGATCCTGCCGGACTTCCGGATCCAGTCGGCCGACGGAGAGAGCGCCACCCGTATCACCGTCGCCGCCGCGGTCGGCGCCGGAGGCTTCGGTCTGCTCTCGGCCCTGGTGTGGCCCCTTCTCGTCCGCGCCCTGCTCCTCGTGCCCGCCCTCGTCCTCGGACTGCTCGTCTTCTTCCTCAACGGTTCGCTGCTCCTCGTCGTCCTGCGCTTCAATCCCTCGGGACGGGGTGAGGTCGCCCCGGAGACCGCCGTCGTGGTGGCCGCGGTGATGTCCGCGGTCGCCTCCGCCACCGGCGCGGCCCTCGCGGTCCGGGACGACGACGCGTACCGGAGGAGGCTGTACCGCCTGGCGGACCGCCGTCGCACGGAGGAGTTGGGAGAGGGCGAGCCGTCGACTCCCGGCACCGTCTTCCTCCAGCTCGACGGTGTGGGACATGACGTACTGCTGGACGCGGTCGGCCGGGGCCTGATGCCCACGGTCGCCGCCTGGCTCGGCGGGAGCGCAGGCGAGGACGAGGGCGGGCGCGACAGTGAGCGCGACGGCGAGCGCACAGCCGGGCGCCCCACCCACCGCCTCACCCTCTGGCGCACCGACTGGTCCAGCCAGACCGGTGCCAGCCAGCTCGGCATCCTGCACGGCTCCAACCACGACATCCCCGCCTTCCGCTGGTACGAGAAGGAGAGCGGGGAGGTGATGGTCTGCAACCGGCCCACCAGCGCCGCCGAACTCCAGCGCCGGGCCATTGAGCGCACCGGCGACGGCGGACTGCTCACCCTGGACGGCGCCAGCCGCGGCAACCTCTTCAGCGGCGGCGCCGACCAGCTCGCCCTGGTGCTGTCCGTGGCGGCTCGGCGGGGCAAGGAGAACCGTTCGCGGGCGGGCTACTTCGCGTACTTCAGCGACCCCGCCAACGCCGTCCGTACCGCCATGTCGTTCGTCGCCGACGTCGGCCGCGAGATCGGCGAGTCCACCCGCGCCCGCCTCAGCAGACAGCGCCCCCGCGTCAAACGCGGCGGCCTGTACCCCTTCATCCGCGCCTTCGCGACCGTCGTCGAGCGGGACGTCGTCGTCGCCGCCGTGATCGGCGACATGCTCGCCGGACGCGCCGCGGTCTACGCGGACCTGGTGGCGTACGACGAAGTGGCCCACCACTCGGGCCCGTACAGCCGCGACGCCGAGAAGGTCCTGGGCCGCCTCGACCGCTCGCTGGCCCTGATCGCGAAGGTCGCCGAGCACGCCCCGCGCGCGTACCGCATCGTCGTCCTGTCCGACCACGGCCAGAGCCCCGGCGAGACCTTCCGCGCCCGCTACGGACTCGCCCTCGGCGAACTCGTCAGGGCCGGTTGCGGACTGCCCGTGCCCCGCAAGGCGCAGCGCACGCACAGCGGTGCCGAGGCCAGGGCCGCCGTACGGGCCGCGCTGCACCGGCCCGTCGAGGAGGGCGGCGAACAGCACCGCCCGTCCGGCCGCCGCTCGGAGCCCATCGTGCTGGCGTCCGGCAACCTGGGCCTGGTGTCCTTCCCGGACGTACCGCACCGGATGAGCCGCGAGGAGATCGACGAGCGTCACCCGGCACTGCTGTCCACACTCGCCAACCACCCCGGCATCGGGTTCGTCCTCGTCAGCAGCGAGCGGCACGGCGGCCTCGTCCTCGGCGCGCACGGCGCGGAGATCCCCGTGGATGAGCTGGCGGAAAACCCGGGCCCGCTCGCCGACTTCGGCCCCGCCGCGGCAGCCGCCGTACGCCGCACGCACTCCTTCCCGCACACCGCCGACATCATGGTCAACTCCGCCTACGAGCCCCAGGACGGCGAAGTCCTCGCCTTCGAGGAGCAGATCGGCTCCCACGGCGGACTCGGCGGCGCGCAGGGCGAGGCGTTTCTGATGTCGCCCATCGAGCTCTCGCCTCCCGTCGAGGAGGGGGCGGAACTCGTCGGGGCCGAGCAGGTGCACCGTGTCCTGCGGAGCTGGCTGCGGGAGGCCGCGGGCCCGCAGATTCCGCTGCCGGCCCGCCGCGATCAGCGGGCGGCCTGACGGAAGTCGGGCGGTCCCGCCGGGTGCTTCCCTGCCGTTCAACCGCTCTTGTCCCGATCCTCCGACTGCACCGAGCGCGGATGTGATCGGATGGGCCGGACGGAACCGATCCAGGGACCCATCGAACTCGTTGAACTCATCGAGCTTCGCACTCGTCGAAAGGAAGCATCGTGGCAACCACGCGTACCGCACACACCGTCTGGGAGGGCGAACTGCTCAAGGGCAGCGGCACCGTCACCTTCGACTCCTCGGGCATCGGTTCGCAGCCGGTGTCGTGGCCGTCGCGGGCCGAGGCCGCGAACGGAAAGACCAGCCCGGAGGAGCTGATCGCCGCCGCCCACTCCAGCTGCTTCTCCATGGCCCTGTCGCACAGCCTGAACGGCGCCGGCACTCCGCCCACCCGCCTCGAGACCAGGGCCGACGTCACTTTCCAGCCGGGCGAGGGCATCACCGGCATCCACCTCACCGTGGTGGGCGAGGTGCCGGGCCTGGACGAGGACGGCTTCGCCGCGGCGGCCGAGGACGCCAAGAAGAACTGCCCGGTGAGCCAGGCCCTCACCGGAACCACGATCACGCTGAGGGCCGGGCTGGCCTGACCGCCTGCCCGACCCTCTTACGCACTCTGTACGCACGTTCGTAAGCACTCAGTACGCACCTCGATGCCGCGCCTCCCGAAGGGCGCGGCATCGTCGTTTCCGGGCGCCGCTCCAGGTGCGGCGTACGCGTTTCCGGGGTACCTGGTGTTGACAAGAGCGCACTCAAGTTTTGTGCTGGAGGGCGGGAAGCGCCCGGGTGGAAGGGGACGAAGATGGCACGAGCGGTCGGGATCGATCTCGGTACCACGAACTCCGTGGTGGCCGTCCTGGAGGGCGGTGAGCCCACGGTCGTAGCCAACGCCGAGGGCGCGCGGACGACGCCGTCCGTCGTGGCCTTCGCCAAGAACGGGGAGGTCCTCGTCGGGGAGGTCGCCAAGCGGCAGGCCGTGACGAACGTCGAGCGCACCGCGCGCTCCGTGAAGCGGCACATGGGCGACGCGAGCTGGCGCTTCCCGGAGAAGGGAGACATCGACGGGACCCGTTACCGCGCGCAGGAGCTGTCGGCCCGTGTGCTGCAGAAGCTGAAGCGGGACGCCGAGGCGTATCTCGGCGAGGACGTCACGGACGCCGTGATCACGGTGCCCGCCTATTTCGACGACGCACAGCGGCAGGCCACCAAGGAAGCCGGCGAGATCGCGGGCCTGAAGGTACTGCGGATCATCAACGAGCCGACAGCCGCGGCCCTCGCATACGGGCTCGACCGCGGCGAGGAGCAGACGGTTCTCGTCTTCGACCTGGGCGGCGGCACCTTCGACGTCTCGCTCCTGGAGATCGGCGAGGGCGTCATCGAGGTCAAGGCCACCAACGGCGACACCCATCTCGGCGGCGACGACTGGGACCAGCGGATCGTCGACCACCTCATCAAGCGTTTCAAGGGTTCGTACGGCATCGACCTCGGCAACGACAAGATGGCGATCCAGCGGCTGCGCGAGGGCGCCGAGAAAGCCAAGATCGAGCTGTCCTCCTCCACCGAGACGACCATCAACCTGCCCTACATCACCGCCTCCGCCGAAGGCCCGCTGCACCTCGACGAGAAGCTGACGCGCGCCCAGTTCCAGGAAATGACAAGCGACCTCCTCGACCGCTGCAAGACGCCCTTCGACCAGGCGGTCAAGGACGCGGGCATCAAGCTCTCCGCCGTCGACCACGTCATCCTCGTCGGCGGCTCCACCCGGATGCCCGCGGTGACCGAACTCGTCAAGGAACTCACCGGCAAGGACCCGCACAAGGGCGTCAACCCCGACGAGGTCGTGGCACTCGGCGCCGCCCTCCAGGCGGGCGTCATCCGCGGCGACGTGAAGGACGTGCTGCTCCTCGACGTCACCCCGCTGTCCCTGGGCATCGAGACCAAGGGCGGCATCATGACGAAGCTGATCGAACGCAACACCACGATTCCCACCCGGCGTTCGGAGATCTTCACCACCGCCACGGACAACCAGCCCTCGGTCGGCATCCAGGTCTTCCAGGGCGAGCGCGAGATCGCCGCCTACAACAAGAAGCTCGGCGTCTTCGACCTCACGGGCCTGCCGCCCGCGCCGCGCGGGGTGCCGCAGATCGAGGTCGCGTTCGACATCGACGCCAACGGAATCATGCACGTCTCGGCGAAGGACCTCGCGACGGGCCGCGAGCAGAAGATGACGGTGACCGGCGGCTCGGCCCTCCCCAAGGACGACATCGACCGCATGATGCGCGAGGCGGAACAGTACGCCGACGAGGACCGCAGGCGCCGCGAGGCCGCCGAGACCCGCAACCAGGCCGAGCAACTCGTCTACCAGACCGAGCGTTTCCTCCGCGACAACGAGGAACGGATCCCGGCCGACACCAAGGCGGAGGTGGAGTCCGCGATCACCGAACTCAAGACCCTCCTGGAGGAACGCGAGGGCGCCGACACGGCCGCCCTCCGCTCCGGAGTCGAGAAACTGGCCTCGGTCAGCCAGAAGATGGGCCAGGCCATGTACGCCCAGACCCAGCAGACTCCTCCGCAGGACCAGCAGCCCGGAACCGAACAGCCCACGGCGACGGCCTCGGACGAGGAGGGCGTGGTCGACGCGGAGATCGTGGACGACGAGAGGGAGGGCGGGGACAAGAAGGGCGGCGCCGCATAGATGAATGAGTCCAAGGGATGGCCTGCGGACATACCCCAGGTCCGGGGTCAGAGCCACATGCCTTCGGATCCGGGCAGGACGCGGGCTGTGACGCGCCAGCTCTCGGAGCGTGCGAAGCTGCGTCCGCGTCGGACGGCAGGGCCATGATTCTTCGTCCGGGAGTCGGGCCAGGAGGACGCCGCCGGGGCCCGCGCGGAGGTGAGCGAGGAGCGATGCGACCTCTTGCAGGGTCGGGTCGTCCGCGGGACGTTGGTCGTGTCGGGACAGGGCGACTGTGGTGAACGGCAGATCACGTGCCACCAGTTGCGCGGTGTTGTCCGTCACTCCACCGATCTCGGCGCTGAAAGCAGACGCTGTTCGTCGCCCGGGGAGAGGCTTCGCGGCAGCGGTGCGCGGCCTCGCGCATGCGCGTCGCCCGCAAGGTAGTCGGCGAACGAGTCGTGGAGCGGAACGACGGTCTGATCCCACCACGTCAGGCTGATCAGGCCCCTGTCGTGTGCCGCACCGTGGTGCATGGCGGGGGCCGGGGGCCGGGGGCGAGAAAAGCCGGTGCCCGAGCCCGCCGCCTCAGAAGTCGTCGCGGCGCTTCTCTATGAGCTCTTTGGTGCGCTGGGCCGAGGCCGCGCGGGCCGTCATGTGGTCGAGGACCTCCAGATGCGCGGCCACCTCCCTGCGTGAGTCGAGGTAAAGGGCGCCGGTCAGATACTCGCTGTACACCATGTCGGGCAGCTCCGGCTCCGCGAAGCGGAACAGCGTGAACGGCGCGTACGTCCCCGGATGCGGCCCATCCGCGAACTCCGCGATCTGCAAGGTGATGTGATCGTTCTCGGCGACCACCAGAAGCCGCTCCAGTTGCTCCCGCATCACCTCGCCCCGCATGCACACCGGCCGGAGCAGGACCGTTTGGTCCATGATCACCCACAGTCGGGGCGGATGCTCGCGGGTCAGCAGCTTCTGCCGCTCCAGCCGCAACGACACATGCCGTTCGATCTCGGCGGGCCGGGTCTGCCCCACCGTGCCCGCCTCCAGGACGGCACGCGCGTACTCCTCGGTCTGCAGGAGCCCCGGCACGAAGTGCGGCTCGTACGACCGGATCAGCGAGGCCGCGCCCTCCAGGCTCACATGCAGGCTGAACCAGTCCGGCAGCACGTCGTGGAAACGCTGCCACCAGCCCGGCTGGTTCGCCTCCTCGGCCAGCGCGACGAACGCCGCGATCTCGTCGTCGGGGACCCCGTACGTCGACAGCAGCACCTGTGCGTACGGGATCTTCAGCGCGACCTCGGCCATCTCCATCCGCCGTACGGTCGCGGCCGTGACACGCAGAATCTGGGCCGCCTCGTCCCGCCGCAGCCCGCATTCCTCGCGCAGTTCCTGAAGTCTTCTTCCCAGCACCACCTGACCCACGGTCGGCGCCGGACGCCGTTCACTCACGCCACGCCTCCCCACGCGCCGAGCAACGCAAGAAGTCTGCCACGTCGGCGGGAAACCATCACTGGATCGGGCGCCCGTTCATTACCTCGCGCGTAATCGACCACCGTCCACAGGCCCGGCATGGTGGTCATACCGGGTCCCGGGCCGGCGCACTCCGGCCCGGGACCCGGGTCCACCGGCCCGGCCGGCCCCTGCCCCACCTCACCTCGTCCCGACCTCGACGGAGGCTGATCCGCCATGTCCGCAATCCAGCTCGCCGCCCTGGCCCGCACCCCCGAACCGCACACCATGCTGCGCCGCTTCCTGGCATTCGACGCGGCGGGGACCGGCGCGAACGGCATCGCCTACCTCATCGCACCGGCCCCGCTGGGACGGCTGCTCGGCGTCGACTCGGGTCTGCTGTTCACCCTTGGCCTGTTCCTCACGGCGTACGCAGCGGGCGTCGGCCTCCTCGCCTCGCGACCCCAGCCCCCAGCCCTCCCGGTCCGAGCGGTGATCGAACTCAACCTCGCCTGGACTGCCCTGAGTTCCATCGCACTCGCCGCCTGGCTGTCGCCGACCACCACGGGGGCGGTGTACATACCGGTACAGGCGCTGGTCGTGGCGGGGTTCGCGGGCTTGCAGTACGCGGCACTGCGAGCCGTCCAGAAGAGCTGACCGCGCTGGGTGTGCTGAATGTGCTGAGTGTGCGTCAGGACATCAGCGACTGAAGGTACGTGCCCGTCGCCGGGTCGGCCGGGAGAAGCGTCTCGATGGCCAGCTCGGCGACCGTCACGTCCATCGGCGTGTTGAACGTCGAGATGGACGAGATGAAGGACAGTACGCGCCCGTCGTGCTCGATCTGCATCGGCAGCGCGAAGGCGAACGGCTCCCCAGGCCCCTCGCCGCTCTCCGGGGAGGGGTCTCCCTCTGGGGATGCGTCTGCCTCAGGGGTGGGGTGCGGATACGCCGCCACCTCCTCGTACAGCGCACGCAGCGCATTCGAGCGGCGCAGAGCGATGTCCCGTTCCATCTGGGCCAGCAGGTGGCCGCGCCACGCGCGCAGGTTGCGGATCCTCGGTGCCAGGCCTTCCGGGTGCAGCGTCAGCCGTAGCGCGTTCAGTGGAGGCGCGAGAAGGTGCTCGGGGAGGCCGTCGAACAGCATCGCGATGCCCTGGTTGGCGGCGACGACGTTGTACGTGGCGTCCACGACGAACGCCGGGTAGGGCTCGTAGCCCTGGATCAGCCGCTCCAGGCCCTCCCGCAGCGCGTCCATCGCCGGGTCGTCCAGCGGAGTCTCCGGATAGTGGGGTGCGTAACCGGCGGCCAGGAGAAGGGAGTTGCGCTCCCGTACGGGCACGTCGAGGTGCTCGGCGAGGCGCAGTACCATCTCCTCGCTCGGGCGGGAGCGGCCCGTCTCGATGAAGCTGATGTGCCGCGCCGAGGAACCGGCACGCAGCGCCAGCTCCAGCTGACTCACCCGGCGCTGCTCGCGCCAGCCGCGCAACAGCGGCCCGATCCCACGGTCGGCCGAAGCGGAGGCAGAGGCAGCGGAAGCGGTCGGGGCAGTGGCCATACGAAGACCGTAGACGACGTTGGTCCGGCCGGCCCCGGGCGGCCGTCGAAGTGACGCCAGGGAATGGAGAGGCGGGCGACGCAGGACGCCGGCCCGAACCCGGTCCCGCGGCCGAATCCATCCGCCGCCCGCCCCCTGGGCACCCCCTGACCAGCCCCGGAACCCTCCGCCTGTGGCACGCTGAGAGAACCGGACGTTACGGGACGACGGAACGGAGCACAGCCATGCCCCTCGAACCGCTCTCGCAGAAGGACATCGAGGAACGGCTCGCCGAGTTGCCGGGCTGGTCGCTCGACGGGGACCGGATCGCCCGCTCGTACCGGCTCGGCTCGCACTTCGCGGCGGCCGCGCTGGTGGTGCACATCGCCCGGGTGCAGGACGAGCTGGACCACCACTCCGACCTCACTCTCGGCTACCACTCCGTCTCGCTCACCGTGAACACGCACAGTGTGGGCGGCGCGGTCACCGAGAAGGACTTCGAGCTGGCGCGCCGGGTCGAGGAGCTCGCCTCCGGGCACGGTGCCAGTTGAGCAACCTGGTGTTCGACTACAACGAGGAGGCCGAGCGGTACGACGCCTCCCGTGGCGGCGAGCCCCGTGCCGCCGAGGCCGCGAGCGCCGTACTCGGACTGTTCCCCGAGGGCACCCGCAGCCTCCTCGACCTCGCCTGCGGCACCGGCACGGTGACCCGGCGCCTGGCGGCGGCCGGCCTCGACGTGACGGGAGTCGACGCCGCGAACGGAATGCTGAGCCGGGCCGCCGCTCAGGTGCCCGGCCGCCTCGTACGCGCCGACTGCCGCCAACTCCCTTTCCCCGGCGCCTCGTTCGACGCCGTCTCGGCGATCTGGCTGCTGCATCTGCTGGACGACGCGGCCCTCGTGGTAGCCGAGGCGGCCCGTGTCCTGCGGCCGGGCGGCGTCTTCGTCACCACCGTCGACAAGGCGGCTGCTCACGACGTGGGCAGCGACATCGACGCCGTCATGGCCCCCCGCCCCCGCCGCGCCGCCCGCGACGAGCCCGGCCTGGTGTCGCGCTTCGCCGCCGACAGCGGCCTGATCCCGGCGGCCCGCTCGACCTTCCGGGGCCGCGGCCAGGGCCGCACCCCGGCCCAGGCCGCCGCCGACGTACGCCGCGGCTGGTACACCCTCCTCCGCCCCGGCGCCCCTCTCACCGAACGACTCGCCTCCCGCCTGGAGGAACTCCCACACCAGCATGTCCCGCGCCCGGAACCGGAGTTCAAGCTCAGCTCGTTCCGGAAGCCGGGGCCGCGCGACGTGTGAAGTCCATGACCCAGTTCGTGATCCACGTCCTCTCGCTGTCCACCGAGAATGCCTGCTCCCAGCGGGCGGTGGTCTCAGAGATCCCCGACCACACGAACCGCACCCGCACGTCCTTGCTGATGGGGGAGCATGTCGTCCCCGAAGAACTCGCCCCGATCGTCGGTGAAGTGACCGATCAGCGGCGGGAACAGCTTGCCCGTGCGGCTGGATGACCAGTTCAGCGACCACTCCTTGGTCTCCTGGTCGAACAGTCGCAGCGTCAGCCCCTTCCAGCCCTGGCTCGGCACCGCCATCTCGTCGATGTTGGCGGCCCCGTCGAACAGACTCCAGCAGCGGTGCGTGACGGCGAACTCCTGCCACCCGCTGACCGGGTCGAGGAAGTCCGCCAGTCGGCGATTCCAGACGTCCCACGCGCCGTGGAAGAAGTCGAAGTCGTGCGCGCTGCTCATGAGAGGTCTCCAGTCGTGCCCTCGGGCAGTGAGTCCACGAGGTATCCGTCCAGGTCAGGGGTATCGGGCATGAGCACGTGGCGTACCCAGGCATCGCGTTCGTGCAGGATCGGTGGCAGTTCCCAGACGCAGCCGATCCACGGCAGATCGGGGGTGATGAAGTGCGTCGGGTCGCGGTCCGGGCAGCCGAGGACCGGCTGGCCCGCCGAGGCGCCCCGGAAGTGCAGCACGTTGTCCCACACCCAGCTGTACGCGTTGAGGTACGCGCCATCGTCGCCGCCCCGGTGCAGCACGACGAACGTCGCGGGCGGTGTGCCGTCCGGCTCCGGAAGCAGCTTCGGCAGGATCGCGTACGCCGCCTCCTCGACGTCGGGCGCGATGCCCGCCGGGTCCGCGGTGACGTGGTAACGCTTGATTCGTCGCCCCGCCACCTCGATGGGCGGCGGCACGGTCAGGAGTTTCTCCGCGAAGGCCACAGAAGATGTCATGGCAGGAAGCTAGGCCCGCTCCACTGACACCTTCTGTCAGTGGAGTCTGAGATCGTGACCGGGTGAAATCGGCCCGGCTCGTCTCCATCCTCCTGCTCGTCCAGACGCGCGGACGGCTCACCGCCGCCCAGCTCGCCGAGGAGCTGGAGGTTTCGGTGCGCACGATCTACCGGGACGTCGAGGCGCTGAGCGCCGCCGGTGTCCCGCTCTACGGCGAATCCGGCCACGCGGGCGGATACCAACTCCTCGACGGCTACCGCACCCGCCTCACCGGACTCACCACCGAAGAAGCCGAGGCTCTGTTCCTCGTCGGCGTCCCCGGCCCCGCCGCCGAACTCGGGCTCGGCTCGGTCCTCGCCGCCGCCCAGCTGAAGGTCCGTGCGGCCCTCCCGCACGAACTGCGCGAGCACGCCGACCGCATCAGCGGCCGCTTCCACCTCGACGCGCCCGGCTGGTACGCGGAGGACGACGAAGCCCCGTACCTCCCCGCCGTCGCCGACGCCGTCTGGAACAGCCGCGTCCTGCACGTCCGCTACCGCCGCTGGCGCGAGCCCACCGACGTGGAGCGCCGCCTCGAACCGTACGGACTCGTCCTCAAGGCGGGCCGCTGGTACGTGGTCGCCGGCCCGAGACCGCGTACGTACCGCGTCGACCAGATACTCGAACTGGCCGTATCCGGCGAGGAGTTCTGCCGCCCCGAGGGCTTCGACCTCGCCGCGTACTGGACGGCGTACCAAAGGGGCTTCCACGACCGGCTGCAACGTGGTGAAGCGGTGGTCCGGCTGGCTCCGGGAGTGCGGCTCACCGGCGCCGCGGGCCGTGCCGTCGAGGCCACCGGCTGTACCGACGAGAACGGCTGGACCCGTGCCACCCTCCCCATCGAGTCGATCGCCCGCGCCCACGACGAGTTCCTGCACCTCGGAACGGACATCGAGGTCCTCGAACCGGCCGAGCTGCGCGAATGTATCGCGCGGACGGTCACGGCACTGGCCCGCATGTACACGTAGACAGCACTCGGCCGAAGGCGGCAACTCCCGTACTCCCGGCGGCGACAGAGGAAGTGGAACCGTTCCTGAAGTCTGAGTGGGAGTGAGTCCTGGTGCCAGAACTCATGCTCAGCCGCGTGCCCCGAACGGTGCTGGGCACGCTGGTCGCCCGCGTTCGCTCCACGACCGGGCGGCGCGCATCCGGTGCGCGGTCCGGGCAGGTGAGGGCGGGGTTCCTCACGCCTTCGGGTCTCCGGTCGGGCCTGGACGGTCCGATGCCCACCACGATCACTCCGGTCGGGGTGGGGCGGTGTCGTCCTCCCCCAGCTACCGCAGGGAGGTGCCCCCAGCCGGATCGGATGCCCGAGGGCGCGTCGCCCGGCAGCGATGCTCGCCGCATCGTGCCGGGACATCTCACGTCGTGGGGTGGTCAGTCGCGCGCCAGCCCCTCCCCCTTGCTGGCCTTGGCACCCAGTGGCCTGGCCAGCCGCGCCTCGATGGCAGCGATCTGCCCCCGCAGCCACACCATGCGGGCGGCCTGCCCGCGCCGGGCCAGCGCCCACTGGTCGTGGGTGGCCTTGGTGATGCTGCCCGCCCAGCGCGCCGACGACCTGCCGGTCAGCTCCCGCTTGCGCACCGCCCACGACGCGGCATCGTGCGCCACACCCTCCCGGGAGCGCTCCGCGAGATCACCCGCCGCCAGCGAACCCAGGAACATCCCGACTTCGGCCAGCACGGCCGCATCCGTGTGCGATACCCGCAGCCGGTCCCGGATAGCCACCCCGGCGGGGCCGGGCACCACATACGACGCCGCCAACTCCCGCAACCCGCCCACCCGTTCACCCTCGCCCGGTCGAAGATCCCCGTCATGGCAGTCAACGAGCGCCACCCGCAAAGGTCACCCATTCGACCCCAGAACTCGCGTTCTCTCCCCGGAGAGCGGAGACCGAGAACGCATCCCGTGGAAAGGAAGACCGTCCCGGCACAAGTGCCGAACGCCAGCCAACCGCATCTGGCCCCAGCAACTCACGCTCACCAGAAGTCACTCCCGCTCAGTACACGGCAGAGTTTCCCAACCCTCTGCCCCCACCCAGGAGGTACGTCACCGTGCGGCACCCGCATCGCAGACGCAAGAAGATCCGCCTGCTGCTCACCACCGTCGTCACCGGGGCCCTGGCCGCCACCGGGATCACCGCATTCAACGTGAGTTCGGCCGAGGCCGCGGTCGCCCGGCAGGTCGAAGGACTCGACCGGGGCGTCGTCAGCGTCCACACCGGCAGCGGAAACCTGGTCAGCTGGCGCTGGCTGGGCACCGACCCGGGCAACGTGTCGTTCAACGTCTACCGTGGCGGTACGAAGGTCAACTCGACGCCGATCACCGGCTCCACGAACTACTTCCACTCCGGCGCCCCCAACTCCGCCGACTACACGGTCCGCGCGATCGTGAACGGGGAGGAGCAGGGCGAGTCCGTGCACGCCATCCAGTTCCGCAGCGGATACAAGGACGTGCCGATCACGCCCCCGGCGGGCGGCTCCGGCTACACCTACGAGGCCAACGACGCCTCCGTCGGCGACCTGGACGGCGACGGCGCCCTCGACTTCGTACTGAAGTGGCAGCCGACCAACGCCAAGGACAACTCGCAGTCCGGTGTCACCGGCAACACCGTCGTCGACGGCATCAAGATGGACGGCACCCGCCTGTGGCGCATCGACCTGGGCCGCAACATCCGCTCGGGGGCGCACTACACACAGTTCCAGGTGTACGACTACGACGGCGACGGCAAGGCCGAGGTCGCCATGAAGACCGCGGACGGCACACGGGACGGCACCGGCGCGGTCATCGGCAGCGCGTCCGCCGACCACCGCAACTCCGGCGGGTACGTGCTGTCGGGGCCCGAGTTCCTCACCATGTTCAACGGCCAGACCGGCAAGGCGATGCAGTCGGTCGACTACGTCCCGGCGCGCGGCAACGTCGCCTCGTGGGGCGACTCGTACGGCAACCGCGTAGACCGCTTCCTCGCCGGCACGGCCTACCTGGACGGCGAGCGGCCCTCGCTGATCATGGCCCGCGGTTACTACACGCGCTCGGTGATCACGGCCTGGGACTGGCGCAACGGCCAGTTCACGCGCCGCTGGACCTTCGACACCAACTCCTCGACCAACACCGGCAAAGGCTACGACGGCCAGGGCAACCACAGTCTGTCCATCGCGGACGTGGACGCCGACGGCAAGGACGAGATCGTGTACGGCGCGATGACCGTGGACGACAACGGACACGGCCTGTGGACGACCAAACTCGGCCACGGGGACGCCGGCCATGTCGGCGACCTCAACCCGTCCCGCTCGGGACTCGAGTACTTCAAGGTGTCCGAGGACAGTTCCAAGCCCGGTTCCTGGATGGCCGACGCGCGCACCGGACAGATCCTGTGGCAGACCGCCTCCGGCTCCGACAACGGCCGCGGCGTCTCCGCCGACATCCACGCGGGCTCGGCAGGCGCTGAGTCCTGGTCCGCCGCGGACACCACGCTCCGCTCGGCCGGCGGAGCCTCGCTCGGCCGCGAGCCGTCCAGCATCAACTTCGTGAACTGGTGGGACGGCGACACCACCCGCGAACTCCTCGACGGCACGCGCATCGACAAGTACGGCACGAGCGGTGACACCCGGCTGCTGACCGGCGCCTCCGTCGCCTCCAACAACGGCACCAAGGCGACCCCGGCGCTCTCCGGCGACATCCTCGGCGACTGGCGCGAGGAGGTCGTCTGGCGCACCGCGGACAACACGGCGCTGCGGATCTACTCGACCCCGCACGAGACCAGCACGAAGATCACCACCCTGCTGCACGACCCGATGTACCGCGTCGCGCTGGCCTGGCAGAACACGGCCTACAACCAGCCGCCGCACCCCAGCTTCCACATCGGCAGCGGCATGGTGACGGCTCCTCGCCCGACCGTCTACACGCCCTGACCTGCGAGAGGCGACTGGCCCAGAGGCTGGAAAGGGAAACGCGGCGCCCCTGCCCGGAGTCGACCGGGCGGGGGCGCCGTCGCGCGTGCATTCAACCGCACCAGCAGGTGTCCATTTTCACGCGACAAGTTCCCTGACGTACTGAGCTGGTGGGCACCACCCGAAAATACCCACCAGCTCATCTCCACCTGCCCAAACTGCTGGATCAGCCTAGAACTGGTCGACCAGCCAGAGGACGAGTGCACTAAGGAGACGGCAGAGCGCTTCAGGGAAGTTTGAGACCAACTCTTCCAAGGTCACCGGTTCATCGAGGGAGTGATTGCGGCTCTTGCGTGGCATTCTTGAGACCCCTTTGGTGGTGGGCGATGTTGCCTGGACATCACCATCCGAGCTGATGAGGGTGTTGCGGGAGCTCGCACGCGTTGCGGACCTCTGCAACGCGGCAAGGTACCGATGGGGGAGCGGTCAATGGACACTGGCGCTGAACGGTCCGAAGGCCATAGCCAGGGGGAACTGGTGTCCGAACAGTTGGAAGCAGGGGAAGCAGTAAGTGGTGCGAGCGGTCTTAAGCCGATTCCTGCCCATGTCGGCCCTGAGTGCAGGGAGTTGGCCAAAGCGCTGCGCAGTCTCTTTGGCGCCATTCAGATTTCAGTGCGCCGCTATGCGGTTCGTCAGCACTATGACCCCGGCACGGTATCGCGATACCTCAATGGCACGGCCGTCGCCCCCGCCGAGTTCGTGGACCGGCTGCTCGTCGATGCGGCTGAGGCACTTGGACGACCCATTTCGGTTGAGGTTGCCCAGCGTGTGACATCGTTGCAACGCACCGCGCTGCAAGTCACCAACAAGACCGGATACCAGTTGCAGGTGCTCCGGGACCAGCTGGCGGAGGCAGACCGGCGATTGCGAGCAGCCGAGGCGAACGTCGAGGCATTGACCGAGGCGCTCATGCAAAAGAGAAGAAACATTGCACAGATGCGTTCGAACGAGCAGCGCAGGATGATTCCCGCGTCGAACCCCTTGGAGATCGACGCAGCGGACTATCTCACACTGCAAGCTGAGCGTGATCTTCTTCTGGAAGAGATCTCACATCTTCAAGCGGCACTGGGCCATGCGCAGCGGCAGGCGGTAGAAGCGGAGAGGCGCTGCGAGATTCTGGAGCGCCAGATGCTGGCAGCAGAAGAATCTGCTTCAGTGGAGCCACAACAGGATGTAATTCCAGGTCGATTCATCTTGAGCTACGCCGGACCGGATCGCCCTTGGGCCGTATGGATCAGGCACCGCCTGGAAGCCATGGGACACGATGCGATAATTCAACGCTGGAACCCAGCGGCCACCGCAACTCTCCAAGAGAGCATAGAGTCGCTTCTGCTCGTCGAGGGCATACATATTGTGCTCTTCAGTAGGGATTTCCTGTTTGCCGGATCCCATACCGAGGAAGAGTGGGACCAGCTGATCAGGCGGTCCGCCCGCACGGAGCAGAGTCGGCGACTGGTAGTTTTCACTCTCGATGATGAAAGCCTTACGGAACTTGCTGACACTCTCCCGTGTGTCGGCAGCCTGGGCAATGGTGCAGAAGAAGATGAGCGTGAAATTCTGACCCATCTCGCCATGGAACTGGATTATCGCGCCTTAAAGACTGGTATCAGTGCTTCGCGCTATCCCGAGAAGCGTCCTCCAGTCTGGGGGAATGTCCCTGCGCGAAACCCTCACTTCACCGGACGCGACAAGGAGCTCGCCAAGTTACGTCATGCACTGGATGAAGCGCCGGCCGGTGCCGCAGTATTTGCTCTGGTAGGGATGCCGGCGATTGGGAAGACCCAGTTGGCCGTGGAGTATGCGCATCGTTTTGCCACCCAATACGACATGGTCTGGTGGGTTGATTCAGAAACATCTGAAACCGTACGTATGTGTCTCGTAGAGCTGGCCCGTCGTCTCGCACGCACAGATGCCGACGAGTCGCCAGAGGCCGCGCTTTCTGCATTGCGTCGCGGCTCCCCGTACGCACGCTGGCTCCTCATATTCGACCGTGCCGACGAGCAGACGAATATCGCGGAGATAATTCCGGACGGACCCGGGCACGTACTGATCACCTCGCAGAACAGCGACTGGTCGGAGCGCGGGGTGGAAACCGTGATCGTCCATCCTTTGGAGCGTGCAGAAAGCATTTCACTCATAAGGCGCAGGGCGCCAAGAGTGAAAGCTCGGCAGGCTCAGGAGCTGGCGAGCGATCTCGGAGATCACCCGCTTGCGCTTGCGCAGGCCGTGGCTTATCTCGAAGACACGCCGATCGCCGTCTCGGAGTACCTGGACCGTTTGAGTAATACATCTTGGGACAGGGCTCCTCTCCATGCGACCGGAGACTACCCGACAACTTTTTCCAGCGCCTTGATGGAGGTTGTCAGTCGACTGCGTGAGTCATCCCCAGAGGTTGTCGACCTGATCAACGTCTGTGTGCTTTTTGCCGTTGACGGGGCTCCCTTGAATCTTTTGCGGTTGAGTCTTCCGGAGCCTTTACGAGGCCAATCTCTGGACGTTTCGGGATGGCAGAAGATAGTCGGCACGATGAGGGCTCACTCGCTGGTGGCAATGGATCCGGATGAGGACAGAAGCGACGCGCACGGCCAAACAAGCCCAACACTTCGGATCCATCCTCTGGTTCGCCGGGTGATACGTGACAGCATGGCTGGCGGCTACCGGTCCACTCTCTTGCAGAGAGTTCGCCATGCCCTGGCAACAGGGGACCCGTGTGACCCCACAAACATCCGCGTATGGCCTCAGTATGCACAGATCGTCCCGCATCTGGAGTCGGCCGGAATTCCAGGAGAGGTCACAGCGGAGGGGTTGGACCTCATTCTCAACTGCGTCCGATATCTGACTCTGTCAGGCGACCCTCAGTTCGCCATGCGGCTCATGGAGCGGATCGAACGGGCCTGGCGCAGCCAGGTACATGTAGACCTCTCAAAAGAATATGCTCTCAGTGTCCACCGCAGCGAGGTCCTGAGGGCTCTGGGGCGCTACGAGCAGGCACTGCACGCCGACCTCGAGCAACAAACCAAGGGCGGAATCGAGAACGGTGGAACATCTGAATTCAGTATGAGGCATGCCATAGCAGTGGACCTTCGTGGGCTTGGGCGCTACGAGGAGTCCCTCGTCGTGGCACGCCATGAATTTGAGCACCAGCAGACTGCTTACGGTCCTGGCCACCCATCCACCTTGGAGGCCGCGTGCTCCCTTACGGATTCTCTACGCCTTCTTGGGCAGTATTCAGAGGCTCTGAACCAGGATCGCCAGACGGTGATCCATTATTTGGAACTTACCGAACCCCAGGATCTGGGAAGGCTCAAGGCGGAAGGACGGCACGCCGTGGACCTTCGTTTGCTGGGACGTTACGACAGTGCGCTTGCCCAACAACTCCAGACCACTCAAGCCCATCGAGAGCTCTTGGGGTACGAGAACCTGTTCACGCTGAGCGCCGAACACAACCTCGCGCTGTGCGAGTTACGCAATGATTCGGTGGGCGAGGGGCTTGTCAGGCTCCGGGAAGTGAGGGAAGTGGCCGAAAATCTGGTCGGGCCCAATTCTCCGCTCGCTCTGGCCGCAAGGATAAGCCTGGCGGCAGCCGAGAGGTCGCACGGCGACCTGGAGGAAGGAACCGCTCAATGCGAGGAGGTGCTGAACACGTGCAGTGAGTTGCTGGGCCCCCGTCACCCCTGCACCGCAGGAACAATGGCGAATTTGGCGGTGGCCTACCGGCTCAAAAACTCCCTCTCGCAGGCGCGTGAACTAAACGAAAAATCCCGAGCTGCCCTGATCGACTCTCTGGGGAAAAATCACCCCTGGACGCTTGGCGTCACTTACAACCTCGCCATTGATCTGCGAATTAGTGATCTTCCGCAAGAATCCTCTGCCTTGCTGGACGACACCGCGGAACGTGCAGTACTCACTCTGGGTGAGCGTCACCCCATGACGCTGCTGTCGCAGGTGGCGTCGACCCTGGAACGCGATTCCTTGCACGGAAGGTCGCATACCCGGGCCGCGCGAGACGAAATTCTGTCAATGCTGGCGCAGACTCTGGGTGCACAGCACCGCCTGACGCTTACGGCCCACGCGGGACGTTGCTCTGTCTGGACTTTCGATCCGCTGCCCATCTGACCGGCGTACTGAAGAACCTGTGCGGTGGGCGTCGTCGTTGATGCGCGAGCTGGGCTCCGGCGCTCATAGCCTGACATCGGCACGCCGAGCACCGATGATTTCCTCCGGCTCCCGCTGTCTAAGTGACAACTGAACGTCACCGACTACCACCGACTGCCTCCTCGGAAGGAACATCATGAGGAAGATCACCGCAGGCCTGTTCATCTCGCTCGACGGCGTCGTGGAGGCCCCCGACCAGTGGCACTTCCCGTACTTCGACGACGACATGGGGGCCGCCGTCGGCTCGCTGTTCGACGGCGTCGACACCATCCTGTTCGGCCGCAAGACCTACGACAGCTTTGCCGGGGCGTGGCCCGAGCGTGAGGCGGAGGGCGGGGAGGACGCCGGTTTCGCCAAGATCCTCGGCGACGTACGCAAGATCGTGGCCTCGCACCAGAAGCTCGAGTTCACCTGGCGTAACTCCGAGCAGCTCCAGGGCGACCTCATCGAAACCGTCACCGCGCTGAAGAACGAGCCGGGCGGGGTCATCTCCCTGAGCGGCTCGATCTCCGTCGTCCGCCAACTGCTGGCCGCCGGCCTCCTGGACGAGCTGCACCTGCTGGTACACCCGATCGCGGTACGCCACGGAATGCGGCTCTTCGACGAGGCCGAGACCACGATCCCGCTGCGCCTGCTCTCCTCGAAGACCTTCGGGTCGGGTGTACTGCACCTGGTCTACACCCGGGCCGAGTCCACCGGCGAAGCCGGCTACGACGAGGCCAAGGCGCACCTGTCCCAGTCCGGGCAGTGAGACACCACCGGCTCACGGCCCGGCCCGGCCCGCGCACACCGCGCAGGCCAGGCCGAGTCGGGACGGGTCGTTTACGGGGCCACTATCCCGCCGTGTCCCCGTAAACGACCCCGCGCCCGTTCGTCGACACGTACACCCGCCCGAAGACCCGCGGATCCCCGGTGATGGCCGCACCCGTCCAACCCCACTGGTGGGCATCGTCGTTGATACGCATCCAGGTCGAACCCTGGTCCGTGGAGCGGAAGATGCCGCGTGCGCCGTCGATCTTGGCGCTGGTGTAGAGCGTCTGGTACGAGGCGCCGGCCGCGGCCTTGCCGAAGCCGATGGTGTCGGCCTGCTCGACGCCCGACAGCTTGGTGAAGCTCGCGCCGCCGTCCGTCGAGTGCCACAGCCCGTACGCGCCGTCGCTCGCACCGCCCGCCAGCCAGATGTCGCCCTTCGTGCCGGGCAGCGCCTTGAATCGCACGCTGTCGCCGCTCGGCAGACCGGTCGCGGCGGAAGCCGTGAAGGTCGCGCCGCCGTCCGAACTGACGTAGAACTTCCCGGACTTGAAGCCGTAGAAGGTCTTCGGATCGACCCGGTCGGACTCCACGATCGCGTCCGCCGGGATCCCGCTCGACGCGGACCATGACGACCCGAACCCGGTCGCGTAGTGCACGCCCGCACCCTCCGGACTCCACACGAAGCGGCTGCCGTCGGAGGCCGCGGCGACCGTGCCGCCGCCCGAGACGCCCGAAGGATCCGTCCCCGCGAACCAGTTGGCGCCGTTGTCGGTGGAGAAGGCGATATGCGGACCCGAGTCGAGATTCCCGGCCCGCACGACGGTTCCGGGATTCCTCTCGGCGAAGTCGAGGCTCGTGGTCGTGGTGAAGTTCGGCGAAGTGAACATCATCGACGGCACTTTGGTGAGGTCCGTGTGCCGGAAGCCGCCGACGTCTCCGAGCGCGCTGAAGAGCTGCGCCCCGCCGGACGGGGGAGCGGCGAGGTCGTTGACGGCCGTCTCCTCCAGGCCCTGCACCATCGGCTTGATGGTGAACCGGCCCCCGCTGTCCCACTTCGACAGATCCTCGGTGCCGTAGATCGTGGCGCCCGTCCCGTACATCATCCGGTCCGAGTCGAACGGGTCGATCTCCAACGCCTCGGTCATCCAGCCGAGTTTGGGGCTCTGCTCGGGCGGTGAGGGGTTCGCGCCCCAGGTCAGCCAGGGCGAGGACGAGACGTCCATCGTGTAGCGGTTCGAGCGGGTGGGGTACGAGGTGTAGTCCCAGACCTTCGTCCAGGTGCCGCCGCTGTCCGTGGAGCGGAAGATCTGGGTGTCCGGCCACCAGGAGCTGTACGCGGTCGCCATCACCGTGCCCGGGTTCTGCCGGTCCACGGTCAGTCCGCTGAAACCGTAGTACGTGTCGGCCTCGGCCACCGGGCTGATGTCCGTCCAGGTCCCGGACCCGGTCGCGTACCGCCACAGCTGTCCCTTGCCGCCGTCGTACGGGCCACCCTTGTCGCTGTACGCGAGATAGAGGTAGCCGTTCTCGGCGTCCAGCACGCCCTTGTGGGCCAGGTGGCCGGTGGGCTGGCCGGGCAGCCGGGACCAGGTGGCGCCCGCGTCGGTCGAGCGGTAGACGGAGTTCTCCTTGTCGGCGACCCCGACATAGATCGTCTGCGTGGCGTTCGTACCGGTGCCCGTCGACTCGTCGAAGGTGACCCAGACGATGCCCTGGTTGTCGGAGGCGTAGCCGCTGGTGTCGCTCGGGTCCTGCACGTAGTTGCCGACGTTGGGGAAGTTCGTCACCTGCGACCAGGAGGCGCCCGAGTCCGTGGACCGCCACAGGCCCTTGCCGCTCGGGGCGCCCAGATACAGCACGCTGTTCTTGTGCGGGTCCACGGCGAGCCGCTCGCCCATGCCGCGCCCGGGCATGTTGCCGCCCAGCTTGAACGGCAGGCCTGCCTTCTGCCAGCTCGCGCCCCGGTCGGCGGACCTGAGCACGGCACCGTTCTTCGGGTCCCAGCTGTTCGTGTACGTGCCGACGGCCGCGTACACCTTGTCCGGGTCGACCGAGTCCGAGGCGAGGCTGACGACGCCGGTGTGGCCCCAGTCGTCCCAGCCGATGGAGTCGAGCAGAGGGGTCCAGGTCTTCGACGACTCCTGCCAGCGGTAGGCGCCGCCGATGTCGGTGCGGGCGTAGGCGAGGTCCTGCTCACTCCGGTTGAAGACGATGCCGGGCACGAAGCCCCCGCCGTCGATCCGGGCGTTCTTCCAGGTGTACGGGTCGGCGGCGACGCTCATCGCCCTCTCGACGGGCTGGGCCGCCATCGCGGACGGACTGCCCGCGAGGAGACCGGCCGCGAGCGCGAGTACGGCCGTGAGAACGCGGCCCCTTCTGACGGTTCTTCGCACGGTGGGGGTCCTCTCCTGGAGCGGGGGACGGAGGAAAGGCGCGGCGAGCCGGGCGGACCCCCAGGAGGAGGGGGTCCGCCCGGCCGTGGGCCCCGTCGGTAGGGCCCTGTACACGGAGCGACGGGGGCTATTCGAGGAGCTCCGCGTACGAGCCCATGGCGAGGGCTATGTCCGCCTGGGCCCAGAACCGGTGGTACGTGAACGTGGGCGCGGCGCCGCCCGCGAGATAGCTCTCGATCTTCGACCACGCCGGGTCGTCTTCGTAGAAGGAGCGGATGGAGTCGAAGGTGGACGAGGAGTTGATCGCGTCGCCGTTCGGCATCGTGCCGGTCCAGCCGCTGGGGATGTACACGCCGTCGTCGAAGCGGTTGTAGTCGGCGCGGGTCTCCGGGACCGCGATGCCCAGTGCGTCCTGGTTGTTCGCCCACATGCCGTCGAGCAGTGCCTTGGCGGTCGACGCGGCCTCGGTGTCCCCGGACTTGTCGGCGTAGTACGTCAGGGTCTTGGCGTACGCGGCCGCCACACCGACATCGTTCGTGTAGTCGGCCACCGTGACGTGAAGTCCGCTGTTGGAACCGGGACTTGACGCGTTCCAGGTGTCGGGCGCACCCGACCACTGGAGCGTGTTCGGGATGCGGAAGCTGCCGTCCGGGTTGACCGTGGTCTTGGACAGCGCCCAGTCGACCCACTTGTCGAGCACGACCTTGGCGTCCGCGTCACCCGTCTGCTGGTAGTACTCGGCGACCCGCTCCATGGACCACGCCTGGAAGCCGAACCACTGGTTGGACGGCGGGTCGTGGTACACCGGCTTCTCGTCGTAGTACATGCCGTAGAAGGTCGGCGTCCCGGCCGGCGGGGTCGCGTAGTGGCCCTTCCAGCTGTTGGTGGCACCGCCTGCGATGGCGCCCTCGTCCGACTGGAGCCAGCGGTAGAACTCCAGTTGCCGGTCGAGCGACTTGGCCCAATCTGCTTGTCCCGTGGCCGACTTGGGCTTCAGATCGGCGTACGAGCTGAGTGCGTACGCGGCCAGGGGGTTCTGGTAGCCGCCGTGGGCGTGGCTGGAGCCGATGCGCCAGGCCCAGCCCGCCGCGGTGTCGGTGGCGCCGCCCCAGGCGTAGTACCAGTTGAGCAGGTAGTGCGAGGCGTCCTTGCCGGTGCCGGGTGAACACGTCGACGGGCCCACGCAGTTGCCGATTTTCTTGAAGTACTTGTCGTACATGGCGTAGCGCAGGTAGTCGCCCATCTTCGCGGCCTTGCCGAGCGTCGCCGAGACCTCGGAGCCCTTGCCCTGCTCCTCGGCCCAGACATCGGCCCAGTACGCGGCCTGCACGGCACGCGCATCCGCGTCCGGCGCGTTGGTGAACTTCCACTGCTTGGCATACGAGGCGTCACCGGTGAACAGGTCCAAGTACCCGTTCTTGCCCCCGTACTTGAAGGCGTCGCAGGTCGGCTGCGGCACCGTCTCCCACACCGACTCCTGCGAGCCGCGCTGGAAGGTGTTGATGTACGAAGGGCCGGTGTCGCTCGGGCCCGCCTCGCACTTGCCCGGCGAGTTGCCGTAGCCGTAGACGTTGTCGACGTCCTGCAGCCAGTGCATGCCGTAGATGTCGTCCGTGCCGTACGCGCTCTTCAGCTCAGAGGCGATCGGGTCGGAGCCGACCGAGACACCGGGGTCGAGCTTCGCCGGGTACTCGTTCGGGGTGTCCAGCTCGGGCGCGTACGTGCCGGGCTTGGAGGCGTTGTAGAAGGAGTTCGTCGGCTGGTCGGCGTGCGTGGGGATCATGAACTTCTCCATGGTCTCCCACGCGGCGTTGAACCTGGTCCAGTCGCCGGTGACCTTGCCGTACATGGCCTGGAGCCAGATCAGATAGCTGTACGCCTCCGACGTCGTCTCATGGCCGTGATCGGGCGCCTCGACGATCAGCGTCTCGACCGAGTGGTACGGGATGCCCTCCGGGGAGAAGTAGCCGTTCGCCGGGTCGGTGATCTTGCCGTAGAGCTCCAGGAAGCGGGCGTCGTACGCCTTGGTCGCGGCGAGCTGGGTGGCGGTGACCGTGGCCTTGGCGTGTCCGGTGGCGGTCGACTCGAACGTCGCGGATCCGGTACCGGAGTTGTCGGCGGTGAGGGTCACCTTCTGGGCCGTGTTCCAGTTCGACGATGTGAAGGTGAGCGATGAGCCGCCGGTGACCGACAGGCCCGCATTGCCGTCCGTGCGGGCGGTGGAGACCGTCACGTTCGCGCTCGGCTGCGTCGACAGCTTCACGTCGAATGAGCCCGTCTTCCCTTGCTGGACGCCGAGTTGGGCGGGTGTGGCCACCACGGCGGGACCCGAGGCGACCGTGATGCCGACCGGGGTGGAGTCCGCCGAGGCCCCCAGGCTGTCGTACGCCTTCGCCACCAAGGAATGACCGCCCACGGTCAATCCAGTGACCGACAGCGTGTACGGCGACGTGGTGTCCGTACCGAGCAACTTCGTGTCGTCGTAGAACTCGACCTTGCTGATCGTCGCGTCATCGGCCGCCGCGGCCGTGGCCGCCAGCGGGACCGCGTCGCCCTGCGTGTAGACGGCGCCCGCGGCGGGGCTTGTCAGGACGGTGATCGGCGGCTGATGCGCGCCGGCGCACGTAGTGCCGTTCACGGCGAAGCTGGTCGGTGCCGCGTTCGTGCCGCTGTACGTGAACTGCGCCCCGGTGCTGACGGCGGCTCCGGCGGCGATCTTCGCGTTGAAGGAGGCGCTCTTCACCGTGACCGTCTTGCCGGACTGCGACCAGGCGCCGCTCCACCCGTTGCCGAGCTTCTGGTTGCCCGCGTAGTCGTACGTCAGCGTCCAGTCGTCGATGGCCTCGGATCCGCGGTTGGTGAGGGTCAGCTCCGCGGTGAAACCGGAGCCCCAGTCATTGGTCTTGTAGTCCACGCTGCACTGAACTGCCGCCGCGTGCGCGGGAGTCGAGCCCGTCGCCAGCGTGGTGAGGGGGAGCGCGAGGGCCGCCACGACAGCGGTCCACAATCGCCGCGCACGGCGTCTCTTTCTGCCTGCCATGTCTGGTTCCTCTCCTTGCGGCTCGGAGATGTGGGGAGGAGCAACAAGCCTTGAACCAGTGGGAGCGCTCCCAGCTTGGGGAGGGGGGTGTCAGGGGTCAAGGCGTTTGAAGAGTCGAAAAGATTCGATACGTACATCTGTAGGAAACATGTCAACGCCTCTGTTCTTTACCATCACTTGGCGCTACCTTCTTCCGCACCAGTGGGAGCGATTCCATCAGTCGATGCGTCCGTGACGGCGTGTCAGAGCTGTGAGGAGTCGCTCATGCGACACCCCCCGCGTTTATGTCTTTTAGTGGCCGGTGCGGCACTCGTGCTTGCGGCGAGCGCCATCGCACCGGTCGGCACGGCTTCCGCAGCGGCGCCCGCTTGCACGGTGGAGTACTCCGTCACCGGCCAGTGGGACACCGACTTCCAGGGCGCCGTGGAGATCACCAACAACACCGCCGCGCTGAGCAGTTGGAGTCTCTCCTTCGACCTGGCCGGCGGACAGCAGGTCAGCCAGGGCTGGAACGCCAAGTGGTCCCAGTCCGGCAGGACCGTCACCGCGGCCAACGAGAACTGGAACGGAGCGCTGGGCTCGGGAGCGAGCGTCAGCGCCGGGTTCCTGGCCTCGGGGCCGGGGAACACCGCCGCGCCCGTGTCCTTCAAGCTCAACGGGACGACGTGCAATGTGGACGCCGAGTCCCCGCCCGACCCGCCGGATCCGCCGACGCCCACGGACGGCCCGCCCGTGCTGAAGGTCTCCGGCAACAAGCTCGTCGACGAGTCCGGCGCCACCCGGCGGCTGCTCGGCGTCAACCGCTCCGGCGGCGAGTTCGCGTGCGTGCAGGGCTACGGCATCTGGGACGGACCGGTGGACGACGCCTCGGTCAGGGCGATCGCCGACTGGAACGTCAACACGGTCCGCATTCCGCTGAACGAGGAGTGCTGGCTCGGCCTGTCCAACATCAGGCCCGAGTACGCCGGCGCCAACTACATCGCCGCCGTCAAGGACCTGGTGACCAAGGTCAAGGCGCACGGCATGACGCCGATGCTCGAACTGCACTGGTCGCATGGCCAGTACACGGGCAACTCGGCGGGCTGCGCCGACGTGCACGCCAGCTGCCAGAAGCCGATGCCCAACATGCAGTACACGCCGTCCTTCTGGGCCTCGGTCGCGAACACCTTCAAGGACGACCCGACCGTCGTCTTCGACCTGTTCAACGAGCCCTACCCGGACCGCGCGACCTCCACCGCCGCCCAGGCGTGGACCTGTTGGCGGGACGGCGGCACCTGCCCCGGCATCGGCTACGAGGTCGCCGGGATGCAGGACCTGATCGACACGATCCGCGACACCGGCGCCACGAACGTGATCCTGGCGGGCGGGCTCGCGTACTCGAACGACCTGAGCCAGTGGCTGACGTACAAGCCGAGTGATCCGGCGGGCAATCTCGCCGCGGCCTGGCACGTCTACAACTTCAACACCTGCTCCAACGAGAGCTGCTGGGACTCCACGCTCGCCCCGGTCGCCGCCCAAGTGCCGCTTGTGGCGGGCGAGATCGGCGAGAACACCTGCGCGCACTCCTTCATCGACCGCGTCATGACGTGGTTCGACGAGCGCGAACAGTCCTACCTCGGCTGGACCTGGAACACCTGGAACTGCAACTCGGGTCCGGCCCTGATCTCCAACTACGACGGCACACCGACGTCGTTCGGTATCGGGCTGCGCGATCACCTGCGCTCCCTCGACGGATAGGAACCCGCACACCATGAGCCGTACCAGAACCGCGTTACTGGCAGCGTTCGCGCTGCTCGCCTCAGGAACGGGCACCGCAGTCGCGGCGATGCCCCCGGACGCCGGCCCCGCCGCCGTCCCCTGCACCGTCGACTACAAGGTGCAGAACCAGTGGGACACCGGCTTCACCGCCGCGGTCACGGTCACCAACAACAGTGCGGCCAAGTCGAGTTGGGCCGTGAAGTGGTCGTACGCCGGAAACCAGAAGATCACCAACGGCTGGAACGCCAACCTCAGCCAGAGCGGCAACGCCGTGACCGCCGCCAACGAGAGCTACAACGGGACGCTGTCCACGGGCAGTTCGATCAGCTTCGGCTTCAACGCCTCGTACAGCGGCACCAACGCGATGCCCACCACCTTCACGCTCGACGGCGTGACCTGCAACGTCGACGGTGGCGGCGGCCCCACCGATCCGCCCGACCCGACGGGCCCCAAGGTCGACAACCCGTACTCGGGCGCCAAGGTGTATGTGAACCCGGAGTGGTCCGCTAACGCCCGCGCCGAAACCGGCGGCAGCCGCATCGCCAACCAGCCCACCGGTGTGTGGCTGGACCGGACCGCCGCCATCAACGGCGCGAACGGCAAGATGGGTCTGCGCGCCCACCTCGACGAGGCGCTGGAGCAGAAGGGCTCGGACGAACTGGTCGTCCAGCTCGTCATCTACAACCTGCCCGGCCGTGACTGCGCGGCCCTCGCCTCCAACGGCGAACTCGGCCCGACGGAGATCGACAAGTACAAGACGCAGTACATCGACCCGATCGCCGCGATCCTCGCCGACCCCAAGTACGCCGACCTGCGCATCGTCACCACGGTCGAGGTCGACTCGCTGCCGAACCTCGTCACCAACGCCGGAAGCCGTCCCACGGCCACGCCCGAGTGTGACGTGATGAAGGCCAACGGCAACTACGTCAAGGGTGTCGGCTACGCGCTGAACAAGCTCGGCGACGTCGCGAACGTCTACAACTACGTGGACGCCGGGCACCACGGCTGGATCGGCTGGGACGACAACTTCGGCCCGTCGGCGGACGTGTTCAAACAGGCGGCGACCGCCGAGGGCGCCTCGGTGAACGACGTCCACGGCTTCATCACCAACACCGCCAACTTCAGCGCGCTGAAGGAGGACCACTTCACGATCAACGACACCGTGGCCGGCAAATCGGTCCGTGAGTCGAAGTGGATCGACTGGAACCGCTACGTCGACGAGCAGTCCTTCGCCCAGGCCTTCCGCGACAAGCTGGTCTCGGTCGGCTTCAACTCCGACATCGGCATGCTGATCGACACGTCCCGCAACGGCTGGGGCGGCGCTTCCCGGCCCACCGGCCCTGGCGCGACGACCAGTGTGGACACCTACGTCGACGGCGGCCGTTACGACCGTCGCCTCAACACGGGCAACTGGTGCAACCAGTCCGGCGCCGGCCTCGGCGAGCGCCCGCAGGCCGCGCCGGCCTCAGGCATCGACGCCTATGTGTGGATGAAGCCGCCGGGTGAGTCCGACGGGGCCAGCAAGGAGATCCCGAACGACGAGGGTAAGGGCTTCGACCGGATGTGCGACCCGACGTACGAGGGCAATCCTCGTAACAACTTCAACATGTCGGGGGCACTGCCGGACGCTCCGCTGTCGGGGCACTGGTTCTCGGCTCAGTTCCAGGAGCTGATGAGGAACGCGTACCCGGCGCTGTAGCTATAGCCGGTTGGGCGGTTGGGGATCTGCGGGCCGGCTGTGGCTGGGCTCGCAGATCCCCGCGGGTGCCTCCGGCGGTTGGGCGGGTGCGTTGTGGTCGCTCGCGCCCACGCGGCGGAGCCGCTGTCCGTGGCGGCACGGCGCGGTGTGTGGACCGGGTACCGGGCCGCGGCGGGCGTGTTCATCGGCGAGACCCTGCTGATGCTGCTCACCGCCGCGGGGCTCTCTTCGCTGCTGCGCGCCAACGAACTCGTCTTCTCCGTCATCAAGTACGCGGGGGCCGGCTATCTGGCCTGGATCGCGTTCGGGATGATCCGCGGGGCATGGGAGATGTGGCGCACCCGCAAGGTGGAAGCACCGGCCCAGGGCCCAGAGAGCGCCCAGGACGGCGAGCGGCCGTTTCGCCGGTCGCTGCTGATCACTCTGCTCAACCCGAAGGCGATCCTGTTCTTCATCTCCTTCTTCGTACAGTTCGTCGACCCGTCCTATCCGCACCCGGTGCTGTCCTTCGGGCTGCTCGCGCTGATCTACCAGGTGATCAGCATCAGTTACGTGACTCTGCTGATCCTCGGCGGCACGTACCTCTCGGCCCAGTTCCGCCGTCGGCGGCGCCTGTCGGCGGGGCTGACCAGCGGAGCCGGCGCCCTCTTCCTCGGGTTCGCGGCAAAGCTCGCCACCACGGGCAACTGACGTACCGGGGAGCGACCGCACAACGCGGGACGGAGCCAACTGCTGCTGGATGGCATGCGGTAACGATTGACCAGCTCGAGACGGGGTCGGTCCCGGCTTGCTGTTTCGGCAATATGAGTGGCCGCTTTAGGGATTTGCGGAGCACTCTGGACGCAAGCCGAATGAGAGGTCAGGAATCATGGCGCATCAGCACGATCACACACAGATCGACTTCGCAGAGTGGCTGCCCATGCTGGAACAGGAGGCCGAGCTGTTCGCTCCGGTGTACCGGCAGGCGGCGGGCTGGTTGCGGGAGTGGAAGCCCGAGCCGGAGCTGATCGCGGACGTGGGCAGTGGGCCCGGTGTCATCTCGTGTCTCCTCGCGGACGCGTTCCCGCAGGCGCGGGTCGTCGCAGTGGACGGGGCCGCGCCCCTCCTGGAAGCCGCTCGGTCGCGCGCCGCCGAGCACGGGATCGCTGACCGGTTCAGCACGCTGGAGGCCGAACTGGCTGATGGAATCGGCGAGTTGGAGTATCCCGCCGACCTCCTCTGGTCCAGCAGGGCCCTGCACCACGTCGGCGACCAGCGCGCCGCCCTCACCGAATTCGTCCGCCGTCTCGCACCCGGCGGCGCCCTCGCCCTGCTGGAGGGCGGCCTGCCCTCGCGCTACCTTCCGCGCGACATCGGCATCGGCCGCCCCGGCCTGCAGTCCCGTCTCGACGCGGTGCAGGAGGACTGGTTCAGCAAGATGCGGGCCGAACTCCCAGGCTCGGTGGAGGAGACCGAGGACTGGCCGGCCCTGCTGACCGCCGCCGGGCTCCGCCACACCGCGACCCGCACCTTCCTCCTCGACCTGCCCGCCCCCATCTCCGAGGAGGCCCGCGCCTTCGTCGCCACCACCCTCACCCACCGCCGGGAGGGCCTGGCAGAGGGTCTCGACGCCGACGACCTGGCCACCCTCGACCGACTCCTCGACCCGGACGACAAGGCGAGCGTCCACCACCGCCCGGACGTGTTCCTCCTGACGGCCCTGACGGTGTACGTCGGGGTGAAGCCCACCTGACCCGTGCCCGGTCAGCAGGCGCCCGGCCGGCGCGTACACGGTGACCCGGAGGTTTCAGTTGGCCCTGAGGAACCGTTTCGCCAGTGACTCGCCGAGGGAAACCGCCGCGCTGCGGCTCTCGATGGGGGAGACGCGGGAGTTCGTGAACAGGATGTAGGTGACTCCCGAGGCGGTGCCGCCGGTCGCCGGGTCCGGGTTGATGCCCAGGGCCTCGGCAGTGGCGTACGAGGCCTCGCCGATGATGTTGGTGGGACCGGTGTCGCCGACCACGGCGTACTGGACCTGGCCGTCGTGGATGACGGCGGCCACGCTGCCGCCTTTGATGCCGGAGTTCGCGTAGTTCCAGATACCGCTGGGTTCGGGCACGACGACGTACGGCAGCGTCTGGGCGTTCAGCGGTCTGCCGTCGGACTTGGGGAAGGCCGTGCCGGGATGGAACCACGGGTCGGTGCGCCTGTTGCAGCGTGTGGTGACCTGGCCGTCGCACGCGATGTCCATGTCGGCCTTCCAGTACACCGCGCCCTTCTTGCCGCAGACGGGGACGGAGGGCGAGGTCCCCTCATCGGTGCTGTACCGGCTGTCCGAGATCCGCGAGCAGGACTCCACCTTGGCCAGCAGCTCGGCCGCACCGACCGTGCCCTCCCGGGCCTCGGTGATCGTGCCCTCCTGCGCCTCGATGGGGCCGTCGGACACGGCGACCGTGCCCTCCCGGGCCTCGGTGATCGTGCCCTCCTGCGCCTCGATGGGGCCGTCGGACACGGCGACCGTGCCCTCCCGGGCCTCGGTGACCATGCCCTCCTGCGCCTCGATCGGGCTGTCGGACACGTCGGCCGGGAGTGCCCCGGCGGCGAGGACTGCGGCTGGGGCGGCAACGGCGAGGGTCATAGTTCGCATACGCACTGTGGAGCCCTTCTGTCCGGAACGTCGGCCTTTGGACGACCCTGACTGACCCTGATCCCTGTGGCGTGGAGGCAGCGCCCGGTCTTAGGCCGCTCGGCGGAGCGTCACTTGTCGGTGCCGAACCGGCGTGAGACCTCGTCGATGGTGAATCGTGCGCGGAGTTTGCAGGCGGAATTCTGGTTGGCGAACAGGCCCGGGACCCAGAACGCCTGCTCCTGGGGAACGGTCGCCTCCCACTCGACCGGCACGATCCACTCGCGGGAGTCCCCGTCCCCGGCGGTCGCCGCGGGGCGCAGGTAACTCCCCCTCAAATCAAGCGACTTCATCTCCCGCTGCTCCCCGTCCACGGCCAGCCGCGCCTCTTCGAAGGGCTGCGCCTCGCCGGTGACGGTGCCGACACCCACGTACCCCCTGGACGGGATGTGCGTGAAGATCCGGGCGCCCTGGGGGAGTCCGCGCAGGGTGCGGGAGTACCACTCGCCGCCGCCGGCGGAGATGAAGCCGTACTTCCTGGCGTCGTCCCAGTTGCGGTCGCCCGCGTCCTGGTGGCCGAACGCCACGTACCAGTCCTGCCCGTTCCACGGCTCTTGCTTCCCTCGGGCCGTCGCGACGCGTGCCGGTGTGGCGGTCGTGTCGTCGACCAGGGCGGTCCGGGCGAGGTAGGAGCGGCCGTCGTCCTCGAAGTAGCGGAAGAACAGCACGTTCAGCGGCACGCCGTACCCCGTGGACAGATATGTGACGATCCGTTCCGTCGCCGGATCGACCTCACTCGCCACCACGGTGAGCGAGTGTGCGCTGTTGAGTTCCTCCGGCGGGCTGGCCCCGAACCGGGCGGCGAACGCCTGGTCGAAGGCCTTCGCGTCGTGGCGGCGGGCGGCGTACTCCGCGTGGATGTCGCGGACTTCATCGTTCGTGAGCCCTTGGATCCATGACCCGTAGTCGAGGATCTGCGCCACCACGTCCCGGGGCGTGCGGTCGCGCTTGAGCTCCAGCACATGAAGGTTGCCGTCCGTGTCGATCCCCAGCAGATCCAGGAACTTCCCGTACGGCGTCGGCACCTGCCTGCCGATCAGAAGCAACGGCGTACCCAGAATGGCCGGATCCGCCTCGATCAGCTCCTCGAGCCGCGACTCCAGCGCCATGCGCCGAGTCGTCACCCGCACAGGTGCCCCGTCCACGCGCCACAGCCCGACCTCGAGCGGCATCCAGACCTCCCCCGGCCGACTCAATCGATACGGCTCCATCGAGTACGGCTGAGTCGATATTGCTCCATCGATACGACGACCCCAGTCAAGCACGTGGGGTACGGCCGGGCGGAGGCAGCGAAGCCGCCGCCCGAGTGGTCTGCGGGCGGCGGCTTTCAGTGGGGCAAGGAGTGTGCGGTCAGGTCACGTGGAGCGTCGCCGGGTCCGGGCCGATGCGGCGGTCCTCGTTGAGGGCGCTGATCGCGGCGATGTCCTCGGTGTCCAGGGAGAAGTCGAAGACCTCGATGTTCTCCTTGATCCGGGACGGGGTCACGGACTTGGGGATCACCACGTTGCCGAGCTGGATGTGCCAGCGCAGGACGATCTGCGCGGGCGTACGTCCGTGCTTCTGGGCGATGGCCACGATCGCCGGGACCTCCAGGAGGCCCTTGCCCTGGCCGAGCGGTGACCAGGCCTCGGTGGCGATGCCCTGCTCCGCGTGGTACTCACGCGAGGCGAGCTGCTGCAAGTGCGGGTGCAGCTCGATCTGGTTGACGGCCGGGATGACGGACGTCGCCTCGATCAGCCGGTCCAGGTGCTCCGGAAGGAAGTTGGAGACCCCGATCGACTTGACGCGGCCGTCGGCCAGCAGCTTCTCGAACGCCTTGTACGTGTCCACGTACGTGCCGTTGTCCGGCATCGGCCAGTGGATCAGATACAGATCCACGTAGTCGAGACCGAGCTTGGCCAGGGACGTGTCGAAGGCGCGCAGCGTCGAGTCGTAGCCGTGGTCGGCGTTCCAGAGCTTTGTGGTGACGAAGAGGTCCTCACGGGCGATGCCGGAGGCGCCCAGAGCCTTGCCCGTGCCCTCTTCGTTGCCGTAGATGGCGGCGGTGTCGATGCTGCGGTACCCGGCCTCCAGAGCGGTGGTGACCGCCTGCTCCGCCTCGACGTCCGGGATCTGCCAGACACCGAAACCCAGCTGCGGCATCTCGACGCCGTTGTTCAGGATGATCGGGGGGACCTTGCTCACGAGCTCTCGATCCTTCAGTCGTCGGTTGTTAATCCCATCATCAATGATCACGGGCCGTCATGACGTTCCTGTCGCCCTCGTGTGACGGGAACTACGCCCGGTACAGGGCCTCGACCTCCGACACGTAGGCCTTCTCGATCGCCTTCCGCTTCAGCTTCAGCGACGGCGTCAACAGCCCGTGCTCCTCGGTGAACTGGTGGGCGAGTATCCGGAATGTGCGGATCGATTCGGCCTGCGACACCAGTGTGTTCGCCGCCACCACCGCCCGGCGCACCTCGGTTTCCAGATCCGGGTCGCGCACCAACTCGGCCGGGGTCGGCTTCGGCTTGCCGCGCATCTGGAGCCAGTGCTCGACGGCCTCCCCGTCCAGCGTGACGAGCGCCGCGATGTACGGCCGGTCATTGCCGACGAGGATGCACTGCGCGACCAGCGGATGGTCCCGCACCCGCTCCTCCAGCTGAGCGGGTGAGACGCTCTTGCCGCCGGACGTCACCAGGATCTCCTTCTTGCGCCCGGTGATGGTGAGATAGCCGTCCTCGTCGAGCGAGCCCAGGTCACCGGTGGCCAGCCAGCCGTCGTGCAGGGCCGCGTCGGTGGACTTGGGATCGTTGAGGTAGCCCTGGAAGATGTTGGGGCCGTGCAGCCAGATCTCGCCGTCGTCCGCGATGTGCACGGTGGTGCCGGGGAACGGCTGTCCCACGGTGCCGTACCGGGTGCGCTCGGGCGGGTTGGCGGTCGCCGCGGCGGTGGACTCGGTGAGGCCGTACCCCTCGTAGATCTGGACGCCCGCGCCGGCGAAGAACAGCCCGAGCCGCCGGTCCATCGCCGAGCCGCCGGACATGGCGTGCTTCATCCGCCCGCCCATCGCCTCGCGGATCTTGGAGTAGACGAGCTTGTCGAAGAGCTGGTGCTGCACCCGCAGGGCCGCCGAGGGGCCGGGCCCGATGCCCCAGGCCTTGGCCTCCACGGCGTCCGCGTACCGCACGGCGACCTCGACGGCCTTCTCGAACGGGCCCGTCTTGCCCTCCCTTTCGGCCTTCCTGCGCGCCGCGTTGAAGACCTTCTCGAAGATGTACGGCACCGCGAGGAAGAACGTCGGCTGGAAGGCTGCCAGATCCGGCAGCAGGGCTGCCGCGTTGAGCTGCGGCTGGTGTCCGAACTTGACCTTTCCCCGGATCGCGGCGACCTGCACCATCCGCCCGAAGACATGCGCCAGCGGCAGGAACAGCAGGGTGGCCGCCTCATCGCCCTTCTTCGAGTGGAACAGCGGCTCCCAGCGCTCGATGGCCGTGTCCGCCTCGAACATGAAGTTGCCGTGCGTGATGACACAGCCCTTGGGGCGGCCGGTGGTTCCGGAGGTGTAGATGATCGTCGCGATCGACTCGGGCGTGACCGCGCGCCGGTGCCGGTGCACCACCTCGTCTTCGAGGTGTGCACCCGCCTCGTACAGCTCGTGCACTGCGCCCACGTCCAGCTGCCAGAGCCGTCGCAGTGTCGGCAGCCGGTCGATGACCGTGGCGATCGTCATCGCGTGGTCCTCGTGCTCCACCATCGCGGCCGACACCTGCGAGTCGTGCAGCGTCCAGAAGACCTGCTCGGCCGAGCTCGTGGGGTAGATCGGCACGACCTGGGCGCCGATGGACCACAGGGCGTAGTCGAAGAGGGTCCACTCATAGCGCGTACGGGACATGATCGCGACCCGGTCGCCGAACCGGATGCCCTGGGCAAGCAAACCCTTGGCAAGAGCCAGCACTTCGTCGCGGAACTCCGCCGACGTCACATTGCGCCACTCGCCGTGCTCGTCCTTGCGGCCGAGCGCGGGGTAGAGCGGGTCCTCCAGGGCATAGTCGTAGACGGCATCGGCCAGGCCGCCCACCGGCGGCGCCGACGCCAACGGAGGGTTGGTGAACTCGCGCAATCCCCGCTCCTTGTGGCGCTCCGCACAGCGCCGTGAAAGCTACCCCACGTGGCGCTGTCGCGGGAGTAGCGGTGGCTTGTGCGGTCGTTGTGTTATACGTGCTGGTCAGGGCCTTATTTGTGGCTTCAACGGCGTGGGTCGGGACATAATTCTTACGGGTGCGTAGGTTTCCGGTTCGTAATCTCCACGGAATCTGTACGAATACGGTCCGCTTGGTGCGCGTGGGGCGGGTGCCCTTTGGGGCGGTGGGCTCGTGCGGGTTGTTTGTGGCTGGTCGCGCCCACGCGGCGGAGCCGCAAATTGACACAGCCCCGCGCCCCTGAAGGGGCGCTTCCCCGGCTTCCGCTATGCGGGCTGAACCCGCCTCAGCGGCCGGTGTGGAGGCTGACGCCGCCCTGAAGGATTCTGTTCGCCAGGGCGTTTGCGGCGCCCTGCGACTGGGTGCGGCGGGTGGCTTGGGTTACGACGAAGTCGACTCTGCCCAGTTCGGGGAGGCCTGCTCGGGGTGGGACTCGGACCAGGCCCGGAGGGATCAGGCCCTGGGAGTGGGCCATCACGCCGAGGCCCGCCCGTGCGGCCGCGATGAGACCGTTCAGGCTGCCGCTCGTGCAGGCGATGCGCCAGGGGCGGCCCTGGCGTTCCAGGGCCTCCAGCGCCAGAGCCCGGGTGATCCCCGGTGGCGGATAGACGATCAACGGCACCGGACGCGCGGCATCCAGCCGGAGGCGTTCCGCGCCGATCCAGACCAGGCGGTCGTGCCAGACGAGTTCGCCGTGGGGGTCCTCGGGGCGGCGTTTGGCCAGGACCAAGTCGAGTTTTCCGTCGGCCAGTTGCTCGTGCAACGTGCCCGAGAGTTCGACCGTCAGCTCCAGGTCGACCTCGGGGTGGTCGTGCCGGAAGCCCTCCAGGATCTCGGGGAGGCGGGTCAGTACGAAGTCCTCGGAGGCGCCGAAGCGCAGCCGGCCGCGCAGCCGCGTCCCCGTGAAGAACGCCGCCGCCTGGTCGTGTGCCTCAAGGATGCGGCGCGCGAAGCCGAGCATGGCCTCGCCGTCCTCCGTCAGTTCCACGGAGTGGGTGTCCCGCGAGAACAGCTGCCGCCCCGCCGTGCTCTCCAGCCGGCGCACATGCTGGCTGACCGTCGACTGACGCAGCCCGAGGCGCCGGGCGGCCTGGGTGAAGCTCAGCGTCTGGGCCACGGCCAGGAACGTACGCAGGTGTGAAGGGTCGTACACGCTCCCCAGGCTATCGCGATCCGTGATGACAGTCAGAGGTGTATGCCGGATTCCCGATCACGCTCCGAGGGGGGACCATGGAGAGGGCACGATCCTGTGTCCAGAGCGACAGACCGGCGTACAAGAACCGACTCAGCAACGGAGCACCGTGAAACGCCTGACGTGGCCGTCCTGGCTGCCGATCGACCCGTACATCCTGCTCCTGCTCGGGACGGTGGGTCTCGCGGCGCTGCTGCCCGCCCGGGGGGCGGCGGCCGATGTCGCGTCCGGGGTGTCGACGGGCGCGATCGCACTTCTCTTCTTCCTGTACGGGGCACGCCTGTCGACCCGCGAGGCCCTGGACGGGCTGCGCCACTGGCGGCTCCATGTCACCGTCCTGGCCTGCACGTTCGTGGTGTTCCCGCTGCTCGGTCTGGCGGCCCGCGGCCTTGAACCGGTGTTCCTGACGCACTCGCTCTACATCGGACTGCTCTTCCTGACGCTGGTTCCGTCGACGGTCCAGTCGTCGATCGCGTTCACGTCCATCGCGCGCGGCAATGTTCCCGCCGCGATCTGCGCGGGCTCCTTCTCCTCCCTCGCGGGCATCGTGATCACCCCGTTGCTCGCGGCGACGCTCCTCGGCAGCACCGGCGGCGGCTTCTCCGCGGACTCGATCCTCAAGATCGTGCTGCAACTGCTCGTACCGTTCGTGGCGGGGCAGGTGCTGCGGCGCTGGATCGGGGAGTTCATCGCACGTCACAAGCGGATCACCGGACTCGTCGACCGCGGTTCGATACTCCTGGTCGTCTACGCCGCGTTCAGCGAAGGCATGGTCCAGGGCATCTGGCACCAGGTCAGCCCGCTGCGGCTGGCCGGGCTGCTCGCGGTCGAGGCGGTGCTGCTCGCCGTGATGCTCACGCTCACCTGGTACGGCTCGAAGGCGCTGCGCTTCAGCCGTGAGGACCGGATCGCCATCCAGTTCGCCGGGTCGAAGAAGTCCCTGGCTGCCGGACTGCCCATGGCGAGCGTGCTGTTCGGGGCGCAGGCCTCGCTGGCCGTGCTGCCGCTGATGCTCTTCCACCAGATGCAGCTCATGGTCTGCGCGGTGATCGCCAAGCGCCGCTCCCGCGACCCCGAACCGGACCTCAGCCCGAGCCCAGCTTCAGCGTCACGAATCGCGGTCGGTACAGGGACACGTTCCGACTGAGATTCGACTGCGCCGCGGTCCCCGTCGCGTCCAGCCAGTTGACGTCGTAACTGAGCACGAGCCGCCCGCCGAGCGCCGGGTGCACCTGCGGGTTGTAGGCCGCGACTGACGACCTCTGCTCGGGCAGCGGCGGGCTGAAGCCCTTGGTGGGCCCGCGCCAGGGACCGGTGGGCGAACACGCCCAGTACGAGGTGACGGTCGTCAGCCCCTCGGCGCCCGCCGCCATCGTGAACAGCACCCACGTGCCGCGGTCCCGCACGACCGTGAACGCGCTGCCCACGCCCTTGCGCTGCCCGTCACCGAGCACGGGCTTCATCCGCGACGAGATGGCGGACCACCGCCCGCCGTCCCAGTACTCCCACGCGTCCGGTTCCGACAGCCGGTCGCGGGGCACGCGCGCCACGTATGCCTTCGAGGCCGGCCGGGAGGCGGCCTGCCCGTCGTCCCCGCCGAAAACATAGGTCCAGTCCTCGTCACCGGTCGCCGCCGTCGTCCCGAACAGCACCCGCCGCTCCGGATCCCGCACCTGCTGCTGGTCGAGGACCTTGACGATGCCCTCGACCCTCAGATCGGGCAGCGAGAGCGTGGCCACCTCCGTGGCGGTGGGGACGCCGTAGATCCAGGGGTACGTGCCGTTCGTACGGGTCCACAGCAGGACGCGTACGACCTTGTCCGAGGACCCGGGGGAGCGGGCCTCGACCTTGGCCGCGACCGGCCAGCGCCACTGACCGGGGGCCGGGTCCGGGAACAGCGGCGCGGACAGGGTGCTCTGGAGGCGGCCGTCCGACATGACCACGGCCGAGTTGCGCACCAGGGGCGCGTTCTGGTCCCGCCAGGCGAACGACTCGCCCACCGGGTTCGGCGGGCCGTACACCTGGCCGAGATACGTGTCCGAGAACAGCCACAGCACCCGGCCGTCCGGCAGCCGCACGGAGTGGGTGCCGTCGCCGCCGGTCCAGTCGTCGGCCCGCGAGGCGTCGTCGCCGTACCGCGCGAACTCGGCGGTGAGGCCCCCCTCCGCCGCCCAGGACGAGACCGTACGAGGCGTGCAGGCGCCCTCCCGGCCGTCTTCTTCCTCCGGGAGGGCGGTGAGCAGCACCGCCCCGAGGACCAGGGCAAGGAACAGTCCAAGCCCGGCCCCCGTACGGTGTCGTACTCGTGAGTCGTCGGGCACGGCACGGGACGTTAGTTGCTGCCGCGCACCCGGTCCATGGGCAGCCACAGGACGGTGTCCCGCGTCACAGAGCTCGAACCGCCCGTGCTGCCCGCGCTGCCGACTCCGGTCAACTCCGTGTCGCTGAGCGCCCGGTCGTAGACGCGCACATCATCGATCGCGCCCGCGAAGTGCGCCCGGCTGTCCGGCTTCTGGCCGATGTGCGCGCCGAACGGCGAGTTACGGCTCACGGAACCCGGCACGTCCGCCGTGCTGATCGGCGTGCCGTCGATGAACAGCGTGAGCTCCCCTCCGCCGCGCCGCAGCGCCAGGTGGTGCCACTGCCCGTCGTTGTACGCGCCACTTGTGCGGACCGAGGCGGACTGCGGGGCACTCGCGCCGTCCCGGACCGTGATCAGGCCCTGAATACGATCAGAAGCGGGCTCACCGCGCAGCCACACCTGCGGCTGTGTGGTGCCGACCCCGCCCATCCAGAGCAGCGGCTGCTCACCGCTGGTGGCCGTGTAGCGGAACCACAGCGACGCGGTGAAGTCCTTCGTCCCCAGCGGCAGTTCACTGTGATACGGCAGCCGTACGGCGTCGTCGGCGCCGTCGAACTCCATCGCCCGGCCGAACACACCGTCCGTCGGGCGCGCGCCGCCGAGGACCGCCGCGGGACGCGTGGGAGACACCAGATCGGTGGTCTTGGGGTCGGGGCCGCGACGCGGTTGCAGCCAGTCCTCCGTGAACCGTGCGAAACGGATCTCGTCGCGCGCGTCCACGGCCCCGCCCTCGTACATCAGGCCGACCGTGTCACCGCTGATGCCCACCATGTCCGAGTAGCCGGACCAGTCCGTCGTGACGACCGTGCCACGGTCCACGCTGTCCCAGGTGCGCCCCCCGTCGTACGAGGAGCGGACCATCATCGTCCGGCGCCGGTCCGGATCGGCGGGGCAGGCGAGCAGGAGCCGGTCGCCCAACCGCAGGGTGGAACCCTGGACTTGGGGCGTGTAGAGGTCCGGCTGGGTACGGAAGGGCGAGGTGAAGCTGTTGCCGCCGTCGCGGCTGAACGTCTGCGTGCGGTGGCCGAGATCGGTGCCGTCCTGCTCACGGCCGCTGATCAGGATCACCCCGTCGGCGCGCTCGGTCATGGTGATCTCGGACGGCTTCTGGCGGAACGTACCGCCTGCCGGTATCGGATAGGAGTCCGTCGCCCCGATCCGCCAGCTGTCGCCGCCGTCGTCGCTGACGATCAGCGCGGCATGATTGGCGGAGACCCTCCCCCAGCCTCCGGCCGGGGGGACCCCCATCTCGCTTCGCTCGCCGTTCCACGTCTCGGTGTTGACACCGAAGACGAGCCGCCCCGCGTGCCGGCCACGGCTCAGCTGGATGCCGTGCACGGGCCCGGTCGCGTACCAGGAGTTCCAGTGGTCGGGCAGGATCTCGTCGCTGAGGTCGCGCGGCTCGGACCAGGTGAGCCCGTCGTCGTCGCTGTGCTGCATATGGGGAGTGCGGTCGCACGGCACGTCGCAGTTGCGACCGTCCGTACGGCCCGTGTTGTACGTCTCCGCCAGCACGATGCGCCCGGTCTCGCGGTCCACGATCGGGGCGGGATTGCCGTGGGTGTCGCCCCCGCCCTCGTTGACGACCTGGAGGGGACTCCAGGTGCGCCCGCCGTCCGTGGAGCGCTTGAGCACGATGTCTATGTCGCCGGCGTCACTGCAGTCGTTCACCCGGCCTTCGGCGAACGCCAGCAGCGTGCCTTGCGTCGTTTTCACGACGGCGGGGATCCGAAAGCACGCGTATCCGGGATCCTGAGAGGCTTTGAAGAGGACCTGCTGCTCGAACCCGGTGGTTTCTGCGGCCGGTTGGACCCGGTCTGGAGCTGGTTGCGGCGACAGCGCGAGTAACGCGGCGGTGGTGACGCTTGCGATGGCGGTGGTTCTGAGACGTGCGCGAACACTTGACGGCATGGTGCGACCTGCCCCTTCATCCGTCCGGACATCTGGACATCCCACGTCCAACGTGCGCGCCACAGACGCTACTTGGGCTCTCAGTGGGCTCACAAGAAGCGTGCAGCGGTCGTTCCGTCCGTTCCGTGATCACGAATGCCCGTGCGGCGACTGTGATTCGTCCGGGGCCACGGATGGGGGAGGTCAGGTGCTGTGGGTGGAGGAGTTCATTCTGACGGAGCAACAGATGATCGCTCAGCCTTCTTGCGGCCCTTGAGGACGATGCCGCGGCTGAACTTTGTGGCTCCGGTCGGCATAGATCAGCCCGTCCGGCGTTTGAGGACGAGGCCGAAGGCCGATACGGGGGTCTGGGGGCGGAGCCCCCAGGAGCGGCGTGACTGAGGCGGAGCCCCATCGCGGCGCAGGGGGCGCTCCCCGCCGGTCGGGGCCCCGCCGCCGTGTCGCGGGGAGCCGGTCAGCCGTGGGCGGCCGCGGTCCGCAGGGCGATCCGGTGTTCGCCCGCGTACACGTTCATGGAGGCGCCCCTGAGGAAGCCGACGAGGGTCAGATCGGACTCCGCCGCCAGGTCCACCGCGAGGGACGAGGGCGCCGAAACCGCGGCCAGGACGGGTATGCCCGCCATCACCGCCTTCTGGGCGAGCTCGAAGGAGGCCCGGCCCGAGACCAGCAGGATCGTGCGGGAGAGCGGAAGCGCGCCGTTCTGGAGGGCGCGGCCGACCAGCTTGTCGACCGCGTTGTGCCGGCCCACGTCCTCGCGGATGTCGAGCAGCTCGCCGTCCTCCGTGAACAGGGCCGCCGCGTGCAGACCCCCGGTCCGGTCGAAGACCCGCTGGGATGCGCGCAGCCGGTCGGGGAGGCTCGCGAGCAGCTCGGGTTGGAGCCGGACCGGAGCGGCTTCGCCGTCGTCGATGGCCCACCGTGCCGTCGTACGGACGGCATCGAGGCTCGCCTTGCCGCACAGGCCGCAGGAGGAGGTCGTGTAGACGTTGCGCTCGAGTGTGATGTCGGGGATCACGACGCCGGGCGCGGTCTTCACGTCGACGATGTTGTACGTATTGGAGCCTCCCCCACTCTCGGCTCCGCTCGAGCGGGAGGTGCCCCCACCGGTCGCGCCCGCGCAGTACACGATGTTCTGCAGTTCATGGGCCTCGCCCAGTACGCCCTCACTGACGAGGAACCCCGCCGCCAGCGCGAAGTCGTCCCCCGGAGTACGCATCGTGATCGCGAGCGGCTTGCCGTTCAGCCGGATCTCCAGGGGTTCCTCGGCGACGAGCGTGTCGGGGCGGGTGGAGATGACCCCGTCCCGGATACGGATCACCTTGCGTCGTTCCGTGACTCGTCCCATGTTCTGATCAGCCCCGGTTCTGTACGTGCTGGTAGCCGAAACGGCCCTTGATGCAGAGGTTGCCGTGGGTCACCGGGTTGTCGTGCGGCGAGGTGACCTTCACGATTTCATTGTCCTGCACGTGCAGGGTCAGATTGCAGCCCACTCCGCAGTACGCGCATACCGTGGTCGTCTCGCTCTGCGCCGACTCGTCCCACGTACCCGCCGCCCGCATGTCGAACTCCGATTTGAAGCTGAGCGCTCCCGTCGGGCACACCTCGATGCAGTTGCCGCAGTACACGCAGGCGGAGTCGGTGAGCGGGGCGTCGTGCTCGACCGCGATACGGGCGTCGAAGCCGCGCCCGGCGACGGAGATCGCGAAGGTGTTCTGCCACTGGTCGCCGCAGGCGTCGACGCACTTGTAGCAGAGGATGCACTTGTCGTAGTCGCGGACGTAGAGGTCATTGTCGATCTTTGGCTGTTCATTCAGCCGGGCCGCTTCCGGGCCGAAACGGTCCGGCTTGGCCTCGTACTCCTTGAGCCACTCGGCGACCTGGGGTGTGGTCGACAAGTCGACCGAGGAGGCGAGGAGTTCGAGGACGATCTTGCGGCTGTGGCGGGCGCGTTCGGTGTCGGTCCGCACCTCCATACCGGGCTCGGCCCTGCGGGAACAGGCCGGGACCAGCGTGCGGGAACCCTCCACCTCCACGACGCAGACGCGGCAGGCGTTCTTGGGGGTGAGGGTGTCGCCCTGGCAGAGAGTCGGGATGTCCTTCCCGGCGGCCCGGCAGGCGTCGAGGATGGTGGAGCCCTCCGGGACCCTGGCCTCCTCGCCGTCGATGGTGAACTCCAGCAGACGACGCGGAATCCCCAGTGGCGTCACGGTCATACGGCGGCTCCTGTGCTGCGGCAGGTCGCGGTCATTCGTACGCCCCCAAGCGGTCGATGGCGGATTCCACGGCGTTCCACGCGGTCTGCCCGAGACCGCAGATCGAGGCGTCCCGCATGGCGCGGCCGACCTCCCGGAGCAAGGCGATGTCGCCGGCCGCGTCCGGGCCCGTGCGCTCGGCGATGCGGTGCAGAGCCTCCTCCTGGCGTACGGTCCCGACCCGGCACGGCACGCACTGGCCGCACGACTCGTCGCGGAAGAACTCGGCGATACGGAGTAGCAGGCGGGGGAGGGGAACGGTGTCGTCGAAAGCCATCACGACCCCCGAGCCGAGCGTCGTGCCCGCCTCCCTCGTGCCCTCGAAGGTGAGCGGGATGTCCAGCTCGTCGGGGCGTACGAAGCCGCCGGCCGCGCCGCCGAGGAGGACGGCGCGCAATTGTTTACGTACGCCTGCCAAGTCCAGCAGTTCGCCCAGTGTCGCGCCGAACGGGAGCTCGTAGATACCGGGACGGTCCACGCTTCCCGATACGCAGAACAGCTTGGGACCGGTGGATTTCCCGGTGCCGATCGCCGCATACGCCTCGGCCCCTATCGTGAGGATCGGCAGCACGTTGACCAGTGTCTCGACGTTGTTCTCGGCAGTGGGTTTGCCGAACAAACCCTTCTCTACGGGGAAGGGCGGTTTCGAGCGGGGCTCTCCTCTGTAGCCCTCGATGGAGTTGAAAAGGGCGGTCTCCTCACCGCAGATGTAAGCGCCCGCGCCACGGCGGATCTCGATGTCGAAGGCGTAGCCCTGGCCGAGGATGTCGTCGCCGAGCAGGCCACGCGCGCGTGCCTGACCGATGGCGTGCTCCATGCGCTCGAGAGCGCGGGGGTACTCGCCGCGCAGGTACAGGTAGCCCTTGTGCGCGCCGATCGCGTACGCCGCGATCGTCATCGCCTCCACGAGGGAGTACGGGTCGCCCTCCATGATCACGCGGTCCTTGAAGGTGCCCGGCTCGGATTCGTCGGCGTTGCAGACGAGGTAGTGAGGGTGGTCGGGCTGGGAGGCCGTGGCCTGCCATTTGCGGCCGGTGGGGAATGCGGCGCCGCCTCGGCCGACGAGGCCCGCGTCGGTGACCTCGCGGATGACGCCGGCGGGGCCGAGGGTGAAGGCCCGCCGCAGGGCCGTGTAGCCGTTGTGGGCTCGGTAGTCGTCGAGGGAGGCGGGGTCGGCGGCTTCGATGCGGTGGAGGAGGAGCAGTGCCGGGTCACCGGACTGGGGGACGGCTGTCGACGCGGGGGGCTCGTCAGGTGCGGCGCCGGGGGAGGTGGCCGCGAGGACGGTGGACTCGACGGTGGCGGGGGCGGCGACGGCGGTGGCCCTTGGGCCCGCGGCGGAGCCGCTAATGGATGCAGCGCTCCCGCCACCCCTTCCCATACCCGACCCTGGGGCTTCGCCCCTGGACCCCATCGGCCTGGCGGCCTCGTCCTCAAACGCCGGACGGGCTGATTGATGCGGGCCTGCGCTGACAAAGTTCGGCAGCGCAAAATCAGCCCCTCCGGCGTTTGAGGAGCGGGGGCCCGGGGGCAGCGCCCCCGGCGGGGTCTGGGGCGGAGCCCCGGCGGGGCTCTGGGGCGCAGCCCCAGTTTCGGGAAGGGGCGGGGTGGGGAAAGAGCCTGCCGCAGGCGCCCCCGCCCGCACCACCAACGCCGCCGGCGCCCGCTCACACAACCCCAGACACGGACTCCGCTCCACGGAAACCCCGCTCCCGACCCCCAGCCGCGCCTCGACCCCCGCGCACAACTCCGCCGCCCCCGCCCCCACACACGCGAGATCGGTGCACACGTGCAGCACCGTCGCGGGCCGCGGCTTCACCGAGAACATGGCGTAGAACGTGGCCACCCCGTACGCCTCCGCCGGCGGCACAGTCAACCGTCGGCACAGGTAGTCCAGCGCACCCTCGCTGATCCACCCCACGCGATCGTTGATCGCGTGCAACCCCGGCAACAGCAGGTCACGACGATCCCGCGCCGCACGGCCCCCACGTGCCCACCTCAGGTCGGCGTCGGACCGGTCCGCGCCCTCCCACGACGACTCCGGAGGCCCGAGCAGCGCATCGACCGCCGCCCGTTCCTCGTCCGTGGGCTTGCTGTCACCGAAGTGCAGATCCACCAGATCACCTCACCTGAGTCGCAACCGGAAGCTTCTCGATCCGGATCGCCGACGCCTTGAACTCCGCCGTCCCCGCGATCGGGCAGTTCGCCTCGATCGTCAGCTGGTTGGTGTCCACCTCGTCGGGAAAGTGCATGGTCATGAACGCGAGCCCGGGCCGTAGCGCCGGATCGACCCACACCGGCGCCACCACCGCACCGCGTCGGGACGACACCTGGACCTCTTCGCCCACCACGACCCCGTAACGCTCCGCATCCTCCGGACACAGTTCGACGTACTCCCCGCGCCGCAGCGGCGACGCGAAACCGCCGCTCTGCACACCGGTGTTGTACGAGTCGAGCCGCCGCCCGGTGGTCAGACGGATCGGGTACTCCTCGTCCGTCAGATCGACGGGCGGATCGTGCTGGACGAGCCCGAAGGGCGCGAGACGGCCGCGACGGGCCGGATCCGCATCCCACAACCGTCCGTGCAGGTACGTCGGTTCCAGCCGATCCGTGTCCGGGCACGGCCACTGGATGCCCTGGTGCTCCTCCAGGCGCTCGTACGTCATCCCGTAGTGGTCCGGCGACACCGAACGCAGCTCGTTCCATACGGTTTCGGAGTCCGCGTACTTCCACTCGTGGCCGAGCCGGGCGGCCAGCTCGCAGATGATGTCGATGTCCTCGCGGGCCTCACCGGGTGGAGTCACGGCCGCCCGTACGCGCTGAACTCGCCGCTCGCTGTTGGTCGTTGTGCCGTCCGTCTCGGCCCACCCCGCGGTTGCGGGCAGCACCACGTCCGCCAGCTCGGCGGTCTTCGTGAGGAAGATGTCCTGCACGACGAGGAAGTCGAGGGCCTTCAGACGCCGTACCGCCTGCTCGCTGTCGGCCTCGGACTGGGCGGGGTTCTCGCCGATGCAGTAGACGGCCTTGAGCGTGCCCTCCTCCATCGCCTCGAACATCTCCGTCAGGTTCAGCCCGTAGTGCGGCTGGATGACGGTGTCCCAGGCGGACTCGAACTTCAGCCGTGTGTCCGGGTCCAGGATGTCCTGGAAGCCGGGCAGCCGGTTCGGAATCGCCCCCATGTCACCGCCGCCCTGCACGTTGTTCTGGCCGCGCAGGGGCTGCAACCCCGAGCCGTAACGCCCCACATGACCCGTCAGCAGGGACAGGTTGATGAGCGCGCGTACGTTGTCCGTGCCGTTGTGGTGCTCGGTGATGCCGAGGGTCCAGCACAGCTGGGCGCGCTCGGCGCGGGCGTACGCGTGCGCCAACTCCCGTATCGCGGTGGCCGGTACGCCCGTCACCTTCTCGGCGAGCGAGAGCGTCCAGGGCTCGACGAGTTGCCTGTACTCCTCGAAACCGGTGGTCGCCCGCTCGATGAAGGCCTCGTTCGCCAGCCCCGCGTGGATGATCTCGCGGCCGATCGCGTGCGCCATCGGGATGTCCGTACCGACGTTCAGGCCGAGCCAGCTCTCGGCCCACTCGGCCGTGGAGGTACGGCGCGGATCGACGGCGTACATACGGGCGCCGTTCCTGATCCCCTTCAGCACGTGCTGGAAGAAGATCGGGTGCGCGAAACGGGCGTTGGAGCCCCACATCACGATGAGGTCGGTGTGCTCGACCTCCCCGTACGAGGACGTCCCGCCGCCCGAGCCGAACGCGGCCGACAGGCCCGCGACGCTCGGAGCGTGGCAGGTGCGGTTGCAGGAGTCGACGTTGTTGGTGCCCATGACGACGCGCGCGAACTTCTGTGCCACGTAGTTCATTTCGTTGGTCGCGCGGGCGCAGGAGAACATCCCGAACGCACCACGGGCGGCGGAGAGCCCGCGGGCGGCGCGGTCCAGCGCCTCGTCCCAGCCGGCGCGCCGGAAGGGCTCGTCGCGCGAGTCACGGACGAGTGGGTGCGTGAGTCGGGTGTACGTCTTGGGAGTTCGGTCGCGTTTGTTCGTACGGTTCATACGGCTCATGCGGCGGTCCTCAATGCGAGCAGATCCGAGATGGCGTGGACGGTGCGGAGCGTCGGCACCTCGACCCCGGTGATCTCCGCCAACTCGACGACGGCGGCGAGGAGTACGTCGAGCTCGAGCGGTTTGCCGCGCTCCAGGTCCTGAAGGGTCGAGGTGCGGTGATCGCCGACGCGCTCGGCGCCGGCCAGCCGTCGTTCGATGGAGATCCCGACCTCGCAGCCCAGTGCCCGGGCGACCGCGAGCGTCTCGGTCATCATGATCTCGATGACCTTGCGGGTGCCGCCGTGCAGGCACATCTGCCGCATGGTCGCGCGGGCGAGGGCGCTGATCGGGTTGAAGGAGATGTTGCCGAGCAGTTTGAGCCAGACGTCGTTGCGCAGGTCGGGCTCGATCGGGCACTTGAGCCCGCCCGCCCGCATGGCCTCGCTGAACGCGGTGCACCGCGCCGACACCGAGCGGTCGGGCTCGCCTATGGAGAACCGGGTGCCTTCGAGATGGCGTACAACTCCTGGTCCCGCCAGCTCCGTTGCGGCATACACCACGCACCCGACGGCCCGTTCGGGCGCGAGCACCGCACTGACCGCGCCGTCCGGGTCCACGCTCTCCACACGATGGCCGTCGTACGGGCCGCCGTGCCGGTGGAAGTACCACCAGGGGATGCCGTTCTGCGCGGCGACCACCGCCGTCGTGTCATGAAGCAGCGGCTCGATCAGCGGCCCGCACGCCGCGTACGAGTTGGCCTTCAGCCCAAGGAAGACGAAGTCGGCCGGGCCGACCTCGGCCGGGTCGTCGGTGACGTGCGCTCGGGCGGTGAAGTCCCCGCGCGGGCTGAGCACTTGCACTCCGTGCTGCCTCATGGCCGCCAGATGCGGTCCACGGGCGATGAGATGCACGTCGGCGCCCGCGCGATGCAGCGCGGCTCCGACGTAGGCGCCGATCGCACCGGCGCCGAGGACTGCCACTTTCACTGGAGGGTCTCCGTTCGGTCGAGGGATACCGCGGAGGTGACTGTGGTGTCGAAATCTGTCGACCGAATATTGTCTACAGTATGGAGGTTGGGCCAGCAAGGGGTCGCGCAGCAGCTGGGACAGCCTTGTGTGACTTTGAACGCTGTTTGGCGGGGCTCGGAGAACGAGCCGCAGGTCGTAGCCGGGCTTTGATTCGAAGTTGGCGGTTCCGTGGATCGGCAGTTGGCGGGTGGACGCAACCTGGTCACTAGGTATGACGGCTTCGCCCGGCAGCGGTCAGGGGCCCGACCAGCGCAATTCTCATGCAGGCGATCAGGTAGGAGATGGTCGCGACGAGTGGGACGGATGCGCGCGTGAGTTCGTCCGCTTTGGATTCCGTCGTTTACGCCGCGCTTTCGGTCGGTCGGCGCGTGATGCGGCGGCCGGGTTACGGTCGCGGTGTGGTGAGTGAGGTGGATGTGCGGTGGCTGCTGGTGTCGGTGACGACCGCCGGTGCGGCGGCGTCGTTGCGGATGCAGGTGTGGCGGAAGCTGAAGGGGTTGGGGGCGCTGTATCTGCAGCAGTCGGTGTGTCTGCTGCCCGACCGGCCCCCGGTTGCTGCCGTAGTAGCGGAGCTGGGTGAGCGGGTGCGGGCCGACGGCGGGCGGATGCGGGTGATGCACATCGAGGTTGCCGACGAAGACGAGCGGCGTGAGCTCGCCGGGGAGATGACCGCCGCAGTCGACCGCGAGTACGTGGAGGTGCTGGAGCGGCTGCCGTCGTTCTTCGCGGAGTTGAAGATGGAGTCCGGGCGCGGGCGGGCGGGCTTCGCGGAGGTGGAGGAGTCGGAGGCTGACCTGGAGCGGTTTTGCTCGTGGGTGGGGAAGATCGAGGCACGGGACTACTTCGCCGCCCCGCAGGGCGAACTGGTGCGGGCCGAGCTGGCGCGGGCCGGTGAGGCGCTGGCCGCGTTCGAGACGGCGGCGCTGGCCGGTGAGGACGCGGACGGCCCGAACCCGTCCTCGTAGCACGGCATCGAATGTGCCGCTCAGAGCCCGGCCAGAAACAGCAGTCCGGAGATGACCAGTCCGGCCTCGACGAGACGGACGAACAACTGGTCGCTGATCCGCGTGACGAGGCGTTTGCCGGCCCAGGCGCCGGCCAGGGTGGCGGGCGTGAGCGCCGCGCCGAGCAGCAGGACCCGTACGGAGAGCAGGTCGCCCGTGCAGTACGCGGCGGTCTTGGTGAGGTGCAGGGTCAGGGCGCCGGCGGCCTCGGTACCGATGTAGGCGCCACCAGTGAGCCCCTTGGCGAGGAAGAACGGGGCGGTCATCGCGCCGACCGAGCCGAGCAGGGGGAGCCCAGGCCGGAGGCGGCCCCGATGGCGGTGAACGTGGTGTCGGACGGCGGTGTGGGGTGCGGGTTGCGGCGCCGCCAGATGACGACCGCGATGAGGAAGGCGCCGAGCAGTCGCTTCAGCGGCGCGAGGGGCGCGTGCGCGAGGAGCAGCGCCCCGCCGACGGCCAGCGGGACCGCACCCAGGGCGAAGCGGCCGATCAGCGGCCACTGCAGGTCCCGGCGGTTGAGCACGGTGCGGCTGGCGTTGGTGGCGATCTGCCCGAGGATGAGGACCAGAATCGCCACGCGCAGCCCGAACAGGGCGGTGAACACGGGCAGGAGCAGCACACCGCCGCCGAACCCGGCCACCGCCGAGACCAGGGCGAGGGCGAAGGCGGCGGCCGAGGCGACGAGGAGGGTGAGGACCACGCGCGGCTACTGCTGGGAAGCGGCGGCTGGGAGGCCGACGAGGCGGCGGACGACACCCAGTCCGTCGTCGGTTCCCGGCCAGTGCCGGGTGAGAGCGTCAGCTCCGGCCTGGCGGATGACGGAGCGCAGCACGAGGGCAATGGCCAGGGCGTCGTCGGCGTAGCCGAGGACCGGGATGAAGTCGGGCACCAGGTCGATGGGCAGCGCCAGGTAGCCGGCCAGCACCCACAGCAACGCGCGGGTGCGGCGGGGCAGTTCACGGTCACGCGCGAGGCGGGAGACCAGGCGCAGCAGGTCGGGCAGGAGGCGGACGGCCTCGGTGAGCAGATTGCCCTTGGGCCGGGCGAGAGCGAGGGCGGCCAGCAGGATCAGCCAGCACGCCAGCAGGCCGACGGCGATGCCGATCAGGATCTGCCACACGTCGTTCATCGCTCACTCCGGCGGTCGCTGTCCGAGCGGGCACGACGCCCACCTCCAGGCGCCATGTTACGGGTGTAACATCCCCAGTGGCTGCGGGGCCGCTCCCCCGTAGGTCCCGCAGCCGCCCTCCTACGCCGCATTCGAGGCTCCTGCACGGCACGGCGCGGACGATTCGGCGTGACCTTGCTGGGACTTCCTGACGGCCGGCATTGGCCCCTGTTCGTCCGCCTTTGATCGCGCTGGTCAGCGTGTTGTCGTTGCTGCCCGTGCTGATCGAGACGAGCCGTTCGCGGCACGCTGCGGCGCGCTGAACCCGTGTGCCGGTGGGGCGGGTTGGAGGCGGACGCGGGCGTCCAGTCCGCCGCCGGGGGCCGGGTGGAGGGTGATCTCTCCGCCGGAGGCGCGGACCAGGTGGCGGACGATGGGCAGGCCGAGGCCGGTGCCGTCGTGGTGGGAGTCCGAGGCGCGCCAGAACCGGTCGAAGGCCCGTTCCCGGTCCGCCCACGGCATGCCGGGGCCCTGGTCGATGACGTGGAGTGCGGCGCCGGGGGCGCGGTTGAGGGTGAGTGTGGTGCCGGGCGGGGAGACGCGGAGCGCGTTGGCGATCAGGTTGTCGATGACCTGCTCCAGGGCGCCGGGGATCGCCCATACCCGGCCCGTCGTCGTTCCGGTGACGGCAAGGGTGACGTGCTGTTCGGCGGCGAGCGACTCCCACATCGCGGCGCGGTCGGCCAGGACGGCGTCGAGGTCGGCGGGCTCCGGTGTGGTGGCCGAGTTCTCCAGGCGGGCCAGGGCGAGCAGTCCGTGCACCATGCGGCCCAGCCGCTCGACTTCGCCGACGGCCTCTTCCAGGCTGTCATGGGCACGCGGGTCGAGGTAGGGCTCGAAGTTCTCCAGCCGCAGACGCAGCGCGGTCAGTGGCGTCTTGAGCTGGTGGGAGGCTTCGCCGGCGAACGCCTGCTGAGCGTCCAGCAGTTGTTGCAGGCGGCTGGCGGTGTGCGTGAATGAGGCGGCCAGCTCGCGCAGTTCGGGCGGGCCGGTGGTGGCGTCGGGCGGGTTGGTCAGGTGGCCGTCGGCGAGCTGGGTGGTGGCGCGGTGCAGGGTGCGCAGCGGGCGGGTGATCCAGCGGGCCAGAGTGAAGGCGACCAGCGCGACCGCGGCCAGAACGGAGGCTCCGGCCAGGGCCAGGGCGAGCCAGATCCGCTGCACCCGCTCGGTGACCATCGTCATCGGATACGTCAGCCGCAGCGCACCGCGGATCGTGGTGCCGGAGGAGCCCGGCTGGGTGGCATACAGGACCTCGCCGCCGTCGGCGCCGGTGCGGGTGCCGGTGGCCGGACGGTTACGCAGGGCGGTGGCGATGTCCGGCTCGGCGGACAGGTTCGTGCCCGAGCGCACGGCGGCTCCGGAGGCGGCCAGCACGATCCCAGCGCGGTCGACCACGACGACCTGGCCACGGGTGCGGGCGGTGTAGTCGCCGATCAGCCTGGGCAGTTCCGCGAGGTTGCCCTCTTCGATGGTCTCCTCGGTGACCTCGGCGAGCATCGTCGCGTCGCGCTCGACGGTCTGGGAGAAGCGGGAGGTCTCGCCGCGGGCGTAGAGATAGCCGAGTGGGATCTCCAGGCCGGCCAGCACAAGCAGGGCCAGGCCGAGATAGCTGTACAGCAGGCGCCGGGTCATCGGGCGGCCTCGGGCGGTGAATCCCCGGGCACCGTCAGGCGGAAGCCGACACCGCGCGCGGTCGTGATCCAGGCCGGGTCGCCGAGCTTGCGGCGCAGCGCGGCGACGTGGGCGTCGAGGGTTTTGGTGGGGCCGAAGAAATGCGGATCCCACACCGCGTCCATGATCTGCTGGCGGGAGTGCACAGCGCCGGGATCCTGGGCGAGAAAGACAAGCAGGTCGAACTCCCTCGGGGACAGAGCGACGTCGCGGCCGTCGAGGCGGACCTGGCGGGTGCGCCGATCGAGGTGCAGCGGGCCGAGCTGCTGCGGCGCGGACGCCGCCACAGGCGCGCTGGGCATCGCGTCCGGTCCCGGCGGGACGGCGGGCAGAGCGCCGGTGCGGCGGGTGACGGCGCGGATGCGGGCCACCAACTCCCGTACGCCAAAGGGCTTGGCCATGTAGTCGTCCGCGCCGAGTTCCAGGCCCGCCACCCGGTCGGCCTCCTCACCCCGGGCGGTGATCATGATGATCGGGATGGGCGAGCGGGCCCGCAGGCTGCGGCACACGTCCAGGCCGTCCATGTCCGGCAGCCCGAGGTCGAGCAGGACCAGATCGGGCGCGGCGGCGGCATCGGCCAGTCCGGCGGCGCCGGTGCGCACCCGGTCCACGGTGTAGCCGTAGCGGCCCAGCCCTTCGGTGAGTGGCCCGGCGATCCGGTCGTCGTCTTCGATCAACAGCAGCCGCATGGCGACAGGCTCGCACAGCTGTGCCACGGGAGTTGGGGTGTTCACGAGAACCCGCCTGGGACCTGGGGAATCGGATGATGCGTCACGACTGCGACAGCAACGCAGGGTGAGCCGCCCGGCCGGTCGAGCGGGAGCGAGGGACCAGCCGGGCGGCAGTAGCGGGGCAGCGACAGCGCCGGACGCCGAGGGGAGTCAGTCGTCGTCGGCGCGGTCGCCGTCCTCGCGTCCGCCGTCCTCCCCATGCTCGTCGTCGCCCTGTTCGCCGGTACTGGGAAGGAGGCCGGTCGGGCTCGGCGCGACAGACGCACCGTCTCCGCCGGCTCCACCAGCGGCAGGGGGCGAGACGGAGGCCGTGGCATCCGGAGGAAGAGACGACTCGGGGGGCGACTTCGGCGCGGACACCGGTGCGGTACCGCCGGAGCCGCTGGGCACCGAATCGGAGGAGACCGTGTCACTCACCATCGACAGGGCCACACCGAAGCCACTCATGACCACCAGTGCGGCGGCGACCACCAGGGCCGGCCTGCGCCAGGCGGCCACCTGCTGCCACCGGCCCGCCGGGCGCGAGCGGTCTCCGTCCGCGCGCCGCTGCCCCACGTCCGCGCTCTCCGACTCCTCAGCGGCACCCACAGCCGACGCGAAGCCGGGCGGCAGTTCGCCCGCCGACCAGGACTGCGCCGGCGCGGGCGAGGGGTGGTCGGGGTAGTCGAAAGAGTCCTCCGCGTAGCGGTCTCCGTAGCCGCCATCCGCCGAGTCGAAGGTATCGGCGGCGAGCACCGCCGTTGCATCCGGGTCCGGCTGCTGGGCCGGTGCGGGGTGTGCGGGGCCGGTGAGCATGGCGCTCCTCTATCCGGGCCGGCCAGGCATCAACTGCCGGCTTCTTCGGCCTCCTCGTCCTTGGTCTTGACGACCTTGTACGTCGCGGGGTCGAGGTAGACCTCGACCTCACTGCCGTCCGCCTTCTTGATCTCCACGGCGTACATGCCGGGGTTCTCCGCGTCCTCCTCGGACTTGACCACCGTGCCCGGGTAGGCCGCCAGCGCCGCCGCCTCGGCCTTCTGCTTCGCCTCGCCGGTCAGTGGCGTCTCCACCGCATCGCCGCCTTCCGCCTCCTCATTCGCGGCGCCGTCCTGGGTGGGAGCGGCAGCCTGCGTATCGCTCGCGCCAGCTGCGGAATCACCAGAGTCGGAACCGCCGCCACAGGCGACCAGGGCGAACATCAGAATGGCGGCGGGAACGGCGGCCAGGGCACGACGGGGCATTGCACGCATCAGGTGTCTCCAGAGCGGTAGGGGTGCTGAGTGAGTCCGGGAGCCGGACTTCCGGGGGAACGTCAACGACCCTAGAAACACGCCTTCTAGAGCAAGCCCAGAGAAGTGACAGCAGCAGACCAGCAAGCGACCAATCTTTCGCCACCGCCGCTGTCATCGGGGCCGCCGCTGGGATGGCTGACCCCTTGCTCGCCAACTGCGGATCAAATCCGCCAACCACCGATCAACGTCGCACGTGCTGTGACTTTGATCGATAGTTGGCGGGTGCCGCAGCCGAACCTGCTCGTCGCGTGGCGTCTTTGATCTCTGGTTGGCGGGTTCTTTGATTGATGGTTCGCGGCTCAGAGACCCCGGTCAGTCACTCAACGTGAGGAGGGTCTCCGCCCACCGACGTGGATCAGAAGTGCGTTGCGATGCCGAAGGCCCGGCGGAGTTGTGCCATGTCGTGACGATCGCGTTCCGATGGCTCGTAGCCCTGGTGGAAGCAGACCTGCTGTTCGGCGGACAAGCACGGGACTGATGTCCCGTGGATGGTACCCGTCACGAAGCATGAGGATGATCCGGGCGGCCAGCCGTTCCAGCGTGCGCTCGCTCATGCAGGAGAGGCCCAGCATGGCGGCCTCCGCCCGTCCCAGGGCGGCGAGTTCGCTGGCCTTGGCCCGGCGCGCCTGACTTCGGCTGGACCGCCTACACCCCGCTCAGCAGGGAGGAGCGCACCCCTCAGGTGGGCGGTGACTTGCTGGCGTGCCTGCTCGCCCGCTGACAGTTGGATCCGTACACGCGGAAACCCGCCGACGGTCCCTGGCTCCCGCCCATCCCTATGGACCGCCGAGGCCGGCGGTCCATAGGAGGCGTCAGTCGTCGGACGCGTGTCGCCGGAGCCGCGCTTGGGTCCCCGCCCGTTGCCGGGTGAGCGGGGCGCAGGGGTCGCCTGATGAAGCCAAGCGGGCTCCGGCAGGCCTCTAGGCAGCCGGCATGCCGCGGTTTCGGCCAGTTGACCGACGTGAGTCGGCTTGGCGGGCGGCGGCGCTGGCTGCCAGCCCCAGCAGCAGAGCGACGCCACCCACGATGACGTTGCTGACGATGGACCTCGTAGAGGTGACGTCACCTGCCACGACCCAGGGGGCGACGATGGTCCACACGCCCAGGGCGCAGGCCGCCCACGCCATGCTGTGCGTCCGCTCGTAGGCACGTCCGAAACCACCGCTCATCAGAACCGCATAGGCGATGCCGACGATCAGGTTGGTGACGGCCAGTGTCGTGAGGCCGTTGAACCCCGCGATCCACGGCGACGCCGCCAGGTACAGGCCCGTGAGGAGAGCCATCGTCTCCACGGTCTGCGCCTGGGGGGTGGTCGCCGCGCGCTCGGCCATCTCGTGGCGCGTGCGCATGTCGAGGATGTCGGGATGGGTTTCCATGGATGATCGAGGAGAGGTTGTCATTCCTGTCACCTCCGAGGTTGCGTGATCTCCGGATGCGCATCAACGAGTACCCACATTCCAGCTCCCTCCATCGAGGGCCAAAAGGCGCTGACGTGCCAATACAGCGGTAACTCACCGTGGCCGTCCGTACCACTGAGGCGAGCCGCGCGTTTGCTCCTGTGTCTCTTCTGCCAATTGCTGCCCGGATGCTCTCCCCTGCACGGCGACCTGGCCGGCTAGCCCACGGGCCTGCTCGCCGGTGGCTTCGGCGGCCCCGGTGGCGGTCTCGGGCGGTCGGCAGACCGGCGCCGAAGGCGATCAGAGCGGCGGCCAGCGGGTTGGACAGACGCAGCCTCGAGGCAGAGGTTGACTGACTCAGCCGGGGCACTCGGTGAACGTCGACAGCTTCGAGACCCTGAGAGAAATCATGAACGTGACAGCACGAGGTACCGGCGACGGTCAGACCCGGCAGAGAAGACTGGACATCTATCTCAATGACTACCTTGCCGGGGCGACGGCCGGTGTTGAGCTGGCCCGGAGCATGGCCCAGGAGCACGGAGATTCGCCATACGGCGACGACCTGAAGAACCTGCGGCGGAGATCTCGCAGGACCGGCAGGCCCTGCTGCGACTCCTGGCAGACCTCGACGTTCCCGTAAAGCACTACAAGGTCTACGGGGCATGGCTTGGCGAGAAGACCGGGCGTGTGAAGCCCAACGGGCGCCTGCCGCGTCGCTCGGCCTCACCGTGCTGATTGAACTCGAAGCACTGCGGCTGGGGACGCAGGGCAAGGCGTTGCTCTGGCGCGCCCTGCTCTCCGTATCGGCACAGGACTCACGCCTGGACTCCGACCGCCTGGAGCAACTGCTGCAAAGGGCGGGGCAGCAGAGCGAGAGGTTGGATTCCCTGCACGGCAGAGCCGCAACGGAGCTGCTGTCCCCCACCCCACTGCTGGCAGCGACATCACAAGCCACCACCGGGAAGGACGCACCCTCGTAATCACTCCTGACACGGTATGCCGCCCGTCGGCCCCCGACGACCGTTCGTCGCGCCCGGGATACCGTTCATCGCATACCGTCGGCCTGTTCGGGCCGGCCGACTTCCCAACTGGGCGCCAAATTCCTATCGTTCGGGATCATGAGTCCCCCCATAGCCCCACCCGGCTGGAGTCGCTGGCTGGTTCCGCCGGCCGCCCTTTCCGTCCATCTCTCCATCGGTCAGGCTTACGCCTGGTCCGTGTTCAAGCCGCCCCTGGAGTCCGCGCTCGACCTCAGCGGTACGCAGAGCGCGCTGCCGTTCCAACTGGGCATCGTGATGCTCGGATTGTCCGCGGCGTTCGGCGGCACGCTCGTCGAGCGGAACGGGCCGCGCTGGGCGATGACCGTGGCCCTGTGCTGCTTCTCGTCCGGCTTCCTGCTGTCGGCGCTGGGGGCCGCCACCGAGCAGTACTGGCTGATCGTCTTCGGCTATGGCTTCGTCGGCGGGATCGGTCTCGGCATCGGGTACATCTCGCCCGTCTCGACGCTCATCAAGTGGTTCCCGGACAGGCCCGGCATGGCCACCGGCATCGCCATCATGGGCTTCGGCGGCGGTGCGCTGATCGCCTCGCCCTGGTCCGCGCAGATGCTGGAGTCGTTCGGCTCCGACAGCTCCGGTATCGCGCTCGCCTTCCTCGTACACGGGCTGACGTACGCCGTCTTCATGCTGCTCGGCGTCCTCCTGGTGCGCGTGCCGCGCACAGAGAAGCCGGTGGCCTCCGGGCCGAGTGCCTACGAGGGCGTGCAGGTGTCGGCGCGCAACGCCGTGCGCACGCCGCAGTTCTGGTGCCTGTGGATCATCCTCTGCATGAACGTCACCGCGGGCATCGGCATCCTCGAGAAGGCCGCCCCGATGATCACGGACTTCTTCGCGGACACCTCGACGCCGGTCTCGGCATCGGCGGCAGCCGGCTTCGTCGCGCTGCTCTCGGCGGCCAACATGGCGGGCCGTATCGTCTGGTCGTCGACGTCCGACCTGGTCGGGCGCAAGAACATCTACCGCCTGTATCTGGGCGCGGGCGCCCTGATGTACGCGCTGATCGCGTGGGTGGGGGACTCTTCGAAGCCGCTGTTCATCGTCTGCGCGCTGGTGATCCTCTCCTTCTACGGAGGCGGCTTCGCGACCATCCCCGCCTACCTCAAGGACCTCTTCGGCACCTACCAGGTCGGCGCGATCCACGGCCGGCTGCTCACAGCCTGGTCGACCGCCGGAGTCCTCGGACCGCTGATCGTCAACTGGATCGCCGACCGGCAGGAAGAGGCGGGCAAGTCCGGTGAGGCGCTGTACGGCCTGTCGCTGATCATCATGATCGGGCTGCTGGCCGTCGGCTTCGTCGCCAACGAACTCGTACGCCCCGTCCACGCCCGCCACCACATCCCCGCCCCGAAGGAGGCCGCCGATGTCCACGAGCGACAGCAGTCCGCCTAGCACACCGGCCTCCAGTCCGCCCGGCCGCCGGGGACTGATCGCCTTCTCCTGGCTGTGGGTGGGGGCGCCGCTCGCCTACGGTCTGTACGAACTGGTGCGGAAGGCGACGCAGCTGTTCACCGGGTAAGTGCTCGGGTGTCCGAGCGTTCAACAAAAGCCGACAAGGCTGACGCCGCTTTCCTGTGGCTTCACCTGTCCTCGTACCCGTGAGTACCCGAACAGACTGGTGGGTCCTACACCCAGGCAACGAGGGGGACCGCCCATGATCGGCTCACGCATCGCCGCCGTCGGCCACTATCAGCCCGCCAAGGTACTCACCAACGAGGACCTGGCGGGTCTGGTCGACACCAGCGACGAGTGGATCAGGAGCCGGGTGGGCATCCGCACACGGCACATCGCCGGACCTGACGAACCGGTCGACGAGCTGGCCGCGCACGCCGCCGCCAAGGCCCTCGCGGCGGCGGGACTCGCACCCGACGACATCGATCTGGTCCTGGTGGCGACCTCCACCGCGGTCGACCGCTCGCCGAACATGGCCGCGCGGGTCGCCGCCCGGATCGGCATCCCGTCCCCGGCCGTGATGGACCTCAATGTCGTGTGTGCGGGCTTCACGCATGCGCTGGCCACCGCCGACCACGCCGTACGCGCCGGGGGCGCGAGCCGGGTGCTCGTCATCGGCGCCGACAAGATGTCCGACGTAGCGGACTGGACGGACCGTACGACCTGCGTGCTCGTCGGGGACGGGGCGGGGGCCGCGGTCGTCGAGGCCTCGGAGGAGGCCGGTATCGGGCCGGTTCTGTGGGGTTCCGTGCCCGAGATGGGGCACGCGGTACGGATCGAGGGCACGCCTTCGCGGTTCGCGCAGGAGGGGCAGAGCGTCTACCGGTGGGCCACCACCCAGCTCCCGCCCATCGCGCGCAAGGCTTGCGAGCGGGCCGGCCTGGACCCCGAGGACCTCGCCGCGGTCGTCCTGCACCAGGCGAACCTGCGCATCATCGAGCCGCTCGCCGAGAAGATCGGCGCCGTGAACGCCGTCGTCGCGCGCGATGTCGCCGAGTCCGGCAACACGTCCGCCGCGAGCATCCCGCTCGCCTTCTCGAAGCTTGTCGAACACGGGGAGATCTCCACCGGCGACTCGGTGCTGCTCTTCGGCTTCGGCGGCAACCTGTCGTACGCGGGACAGGTGGTCCGCTGCCCATGACGTGCGAGTTCGCGGTGGTGTGACGCGTCCAACTCCCCCTCGCCCTGGTCGTTGTGCGCCGTAGACTGTAGACGAAAGACAATTGATACTGGCCGCACCGGCTTTCCGGCTGCCACGCTGCCGTTGCCCAGGAGGGGGACCGCGATGTTGTCGACAGGACTGCCGCAGGGGGCGGTGCCCAAGCTCGAACGGCCGGGGCCGCTCAGGGACCGTGTTTACGAGGCGCTCCTCGAACTCATCACGACGCGCGCCCTGCAGCCCGGCCAGCACCTGGTCGAGAGCGAGCTCGCCGGGCATCTCGGGGTCTCCCGGCAGCCGGTGCGCGAGGCCCTGCAGCGCCTGAACACCGAGGGCTGGGTCGATCTGCGGCCCGCGCAGGGCGCGTTCGTGCACGAGCCGACGGAGGAGGAGGCGGACCAGCTCCTCACGGTCCGTACGCTCCTCGAGGCCGAGGCGGCCCGGCTCGCCGCGGCCGCTGCGGGCAGTGCCGGCATCAGCGCCCTTGAGGAGCTGTGCGCAGAGGGCGAGCGGGCGGTGGACGCCGACGACGTGGACGGCGCGGTCGCGATGAACGCCCGCTTCCACGCGAAGGTCATGGAGCTGGCGGGCAACGCGGTCCTCGCGGAGCTGGCGGCGCAGGTCGACCGCCGGGTCCGCTGGTACTACACGCCGGTCGCCCGCCGGCGCGGCCACCAGTCCTGGATCGAACACCGCGAACTCATCGCGGCGATCTCGGCCCGCGACGAACAGCGCGCGACGGAGGTCATGCGCGCTCACACGGAGCACACGCGTAGGACGTATCACGCGCGGCAGCGGGCGTAGCGCCCCCCCGCCTCAGCCTCCCCGCACTGCCTGCGTCTGTGTCGTCTGTCCCACCGGCCGGCCCTCCGCGTCGTACAGATCCGTCTGGACGACGATGAACGAGCGGCCCACATGCAGTGGCCGGGACTCGGCGCGGGCGTGGCCGGAGCGGACGGCGCGGAAGAAGTTGGTCTTGGACTCGACGGTCGACGTGGCGGCGTCCGGCGGCAGGTTGAGGAACGCACACACGGCGCCGGCCGTGTCGGCGAGCGTCATCAGCGCTCCGCCGTGCAGCACGTCACCAGCCGTGCACAGGTCCGGTGACCACGGCAGTGTGCCGATGACGCGGTCCGGCTCGGCCTCCTCCAGAAGGATGCCGAGCCGGCTGCCGAACGGCACGGCGGCGAGCAGGTCGTCGGGGGCCGGGGACGGCTTCTCGGGCATGGCGGGATCCCTTCGGGGAAGACGGCATCAGGCAGTACGCCGCCAGCCTGGCCGGGCACTGAGCGAGCGTCGATTACCCCCGAGGTAACGGGCCCGGGGACCGTGAGCACTCAGCAAGAGGCGGTACCGAGGGGGGTTTCGCCCCCGCCGCCCCTACCCCCTGGGGCTCCGCCCCTGGACCCCGCCCTGGGGTCCGCCCTGGGGTCCGCCCTGGACCCCGCCCTGGGGTCCGCCCTGGGGTCCGCCCTGGGGTCCGCCCTGGGGTCCGCCCTGGGGTCCGCCCTGGACCCCGCCCTGGGGTCCGCCCTGGACCCCGCCCTGGGGTCCGCCCTGGACCCCGCCCTGGACCCCGCCCTGGGCTCCGCCCCTGGGGTCCGCCCCTGGCCCCCGAAAACGGGGTCCAGGGGCGAAGCCCCGAAGGGGGGACTGGGGCACCACCCCAGGTGACGGGAATGGGTAGGGGCGGCGGGGCGAAAACACCGTGGAGCACCCCGGCAGCCAAGTTCCCCGTGACCTCGCCACCAGAGTCGCCGCTCTTTGTCCTGTGAGTGGAAAAAGTCGGTACGAATTCCTGCGCAACTTCTTCCCAGCCCCGGCAACCGCTGCTACGTTCCCCTCGAAAGCACGACGAAGCTGTGCCGATGAGGCGGGGAGGGGCTCGTGAGACGTATGACGGCGCGACCCGCGAACGCCCACCAGGCGCGGCTGCTCAGGCTGTTGCGTGACGACGGGCCCAACTCCCGTGCCCAGCTGGGCGATCGGGTCGATCTGTCGCGGTCCAAGCTTGCCGTGGAGGTCGAGCGGCTCCTGGAGACGGGGCTCGTGGTCGCCGACGGACTCGCCGCCTCGCGCGGTGGCCGCCGGTCCCACAACATCCGGCTCGCGCCCGCTCTGCGCTTCCTCGGCGTGGACATCGGCGCGACGTCGATCGATGTGGCCGTCACCAACGCCGAGCTGGAAGTGCTGGGACACATCAATCAGCCCATGGACGTACGCGAGGGCCCGGTCGCGGTCTTCGAGCAAGTCCTGTCCATGGCAGCGAAGTTGAGGGCCTCAGGGCTCGCGGAGGGTTTCGACGGCGCCGGTATCGGCGTACCAGGACCCGTCCGTTTCCCCGAGGGTGTCCCGGTCGCCCCGCCGATCATGCCGGGCTGGGACGGGTTCCCGGTGCGCGAGGCGCTGAGCCAGGACCTCGGCTGCCCCGTCATGGTCGACAACGACGTGAACCTGATGGCCATGGGGGAGCAGCACGCGGGCGTCGCACGCTCCGTGGGCGACTTCCTCTGCGTCAAGATCGGCACCGGTATCGGCTGCGGCATCGTCGTCGGCGGTGAGGTCTACCGCGGTACGACGGGCAGTGCCGGCGACATCGGCCACATCCTCGCGGTACCGGACGGCCGCCAGTGCGCCTGCGGCAACCGGGGCTGCCTGGAAGCCCACTTCAGCGGCGCCGCACTCGCGCGCGACGCCACGGAAGCCGCCCAGCAGGGGCTGTCGCCGGAACTGTCGAGCCGCCTGGAGACGAACGGCAGCCTCAGCGCCGTCGACGTCGCCGCCGCGGCCGTCGCGGGCGACACCACCGCGCTCGATCTGATCCGCGAGGGCGGCTTCCGCACCGGCCAGGTCATCGCCGGACTCGTCAGCTTCTTCAACCCCGGCCTGGTGGTGATCGGCGGTGGGGTGACCGGCCTCGGCCACACCCTTCTCGCCGCGATCCGCACCCAGGTCTACCGCCAGTCGCTGCCCCTCGCGACCGGCAACCTCCCGATCGTCCTAGGGGAGTTGGGGCCCACCGCCGGAGTCATCGGCGCGGCCCGGCTCATCAGCGACCATCTGTTCTCACCTGCTTGACGCAGCACGTCACGCTCCACCAGGGCCGCACGTAAAGCCACCAGCGCAGCACCCGCACCGCTCCGACACGGCACTCTGCATCACCACTCCAGCACAGCACCCTGCATCACTCCAGCTCAGCACCCCGCACCGCCCCTGCCCTACCCCGCCCTGCCCTGAACCGGCCCGCACGCCCGCCAAGGGGAACCGTCATGGCATCCGAACCACCGCTGCTCACCATGTCCGGGATCACCAAGTCGTTCCCCGGCGTCCGCGCGCTCGACGGCGTCGACCTCGACGTCCAGCCCGGCGAGGTGCACTGTCTGCTCGGCCAGAACGGCGCCGGGAAGTCCACCCTCATCAAGGTCCTGGCCGGCGCCCACCAGCCCGACAACGGCACCATCAGCTGGCGCGGCGACCCCGTCACCCTCCGCTCGCCGATCGCCGCCATGCGCCTCGGTATCGCCACCATCTACCAGGAACTCGACCTGGTGGAGGGCCTGTCGGTGGCCGAGAACGTCTACCTGGGCCATGAGCCGACGGCCGCCGGTTTCGTCGTACGGCGCAAGGGCGCGCGCTCCTCAACTGCCGCCCTGCTCAAGCGACTTGGCCACCCCGAGATCGATCCGGCCCGGCTCGTCGGCGACCTGTCCGCCGCCCAGCAGCAGATCGTCTCCATGGCGCGGGCGCTCTCCCACGACGTACGCCTCATCGTCATGGACGAGCCGTCCGCCGCACTCGACCCCGACGAGGTCGACAACCTCTTCCGCATCGTCGGCGACCTCACCGCCGACGGCGTCGCCGTCGTCTACATCTCGCACCGCCTGGAGGAGATCCGCCGCATCGGCGACCGCGTGACCGTACTGAAGGACGGGCGAGCGGTGGCCGGCGGGCTGCCCGCGAAGTCGACGCCGACGAGCGAGGTCGTGGCGCTGATGACGGGGCGGAACGTGGAGTACGTCTTTCCGGAGCGGCCCGTGCACGACGCGCTCCCGGAACCCGTACTCGAGGTCAAAGGCCTTGCCCGCGAAGGGGAGTTCGCGCCGCTCGACCTGAGCCTCCGGCCGGGCGAGATCGTCGGCCTCGCCGGACTCGTCGGCTCCGGACGCTCCGAGATCCTGGAGACCATCTACGGCGCGCGCAAGCCGTCTGCGGGTCAAGTCCTTGTCGGGGGAAGGCGGTTGAAGCCGGGCAGCGTACGGGATGCCGTCCGCGCCGGGCTCGGGCTCGCCCCCGAGGAGCGCAAGGCGCAGGCCCTGCTGATGCTGGAGTCCGTCACGCGGAACGTGTCCGTGTCCTCCATGTCCCGCTTCTCGTACGGGGGTTGGCTGGACCGGAGTGGCGAGCGGGAAGCGGCCCTCAAGGCCACGCGCGAGCTGTCGTTGCGCCCCGACAACCCCTCCGTACCCGTGCGCACCCTCTCCGGCGGTAACCAGCAGAAGGCCGTACTGGCCCGCTGGCTGCTGCGCGGCTGCCGGGTGCTGCTGCTCGACGAGCCCACCCGCGGCGTCGACGTCGGCGCCCGCGCCGAGCTGTACGCCGTCATCCGCCGCCTCGCCGACGAAGGCCTGGCCGTGCTCCTGGTCTCCAGCGAAGTCCCCGAGGTCCTCGGGCTCGCCGACCGCGTCCTAGTGCTCCGCGAGGGCCACGTCGTACACACGGCGCCGGCCCGGGAGCTCGACGAACCCCGCGTACTCGACCTCGTCATGGAAGGAACTCCGGCGTCATGACGCAGCACGCATCACCGCCCCGGGATGACACCCCGAAAATGTCGCCGGTGGAGGGACCCAGCCCCTGGCGGGCGCTCACGGCCCGCGCCGACGTCCGCACCCTCTCGCTGCTCGGCGTACTCGCCGCCCTGATCGTCATCGGCGGCATCACCAAGCCCGACCAGTTCCTCGACACCCGCAACCTCCAACTCGTCCTCACCCAGGCCTCGGTCATCGGTGTCGTCACCGTGGGCATGACCTTCGTCATCGTCTCCGGCGGCATCGACCTGTCCGTCGGCGCGATCGTCGCGCTCGCCTCCGTATGGGCCACGACCGTGGCCACCCAGGAATACGGCTTCATCGGCATCCTCTTCACCTCGGTGATCGTCGGCGTGGGCTGCGGCCTGGTGAACGGCATGCTGATCGCGTACGGCGCCATGGTCCCGTTCATCGCGACGCTCGCCATGCTCGCCTCGGCCCGCGGGCTCGCCCTGCAGATCACCGACGGAAACACCCAGGTCGTCACGGTCCAGAGCGTGCTGGACCTCGGCGGACGCGACGCCTACATCCTGGGCATCCCGCCGCTGGTCATGGTCTTCGCGGTGGTCACCGTCATCGGCTGGCTTCTGCTCAACCGCACCACCTTCGGGCGGCGGACGGTCGCCGTCGGCGGCAACGCGGAGGCGGCCCGGCTCGCGGGCATCGACGTACGCCGGCAGCGGCTGTACCTGTATCTGCTCTCCGGGCTGTGCTGCGGCATCGCCGCCTTCCTGCTGGTCGTGCTGTCCGGTTCGGGCCAGAACACCAACGGCAACCTGTACGAACTCGACGCCATCGCGGCCGCGATCATCGGCGGCACGCTGCTCAGCGGCGGGCGCGGCACCATCGTCGGCTCGGTGCTCGGCGTCCTGATCTTCACCACGATCACCAACATCTTCGCCTTGAACAACCTGCAGAGCGACGTCCAGCAGATCGCCAAGGGCGCGATCATCGTCGCCGCCGTGCTCGTCCAGCGCCGTACCGCACACACGACTTGACGCCCTACCGCACACACGACTTGACGCCGTATCACAAGCACGACTTGAGGCCGTAGCGCCATCACGACTTGAGCCGTTTCGCACGTCCTTCACGGAAGGGTCCACCGCCATGCCAGAGTTCACCAGCCGCAGAGGACTGCTCTTCGGCACCGCCGCCGTCGGGGCCGGTGCGCTCCTCACCGGTTGCACGAGTAACGAGTCCAGCGACGAGCCGGCCTCCGACGACCAGCCTGCCGCCGACGACAAGCCCGGCAAGCAGGTCACCATCGGCTTCGCGGGCCCGCAGGCCGACCACGGATGGCTGAACGCCATCAACGACAACGCCAAGAACCGGGCCAAGAAGTACAAGGACGTCACGCTGGAGATCACCGAGGGCTCCAACGACACCGCCCAGCAGATCGGCCAGATCGAGACCCTGATCAACAAGAAGGTCGACGTCCTGGTGGTCCTGCCCGCCGACGGCAAGGCCCTCACCCAGGTCGGGCTCCAGGCCATGCGCGCCGGCATCCCCGTCGTCAACCTCGACCGGATCTTCAACTCCCCGCAGGCGTACCGCTGCTGGATCGGCGGCGACAACTACGGCATGGGCCTGAACGCCGGTCACTACATCGGCGAGAAGCTCAAGAACAAGAAGAACGCCCGCGTCATCGAACTCGCCGGTCTCGACAACTTGGAGCTGACCAAGCAGCGCACGCAGGGTTTCGACGCGGCCCTCAAGAACTACCCGAACATCAAGAAGGTCGCCCGGCAGGCCGCCGACTTCACCGTCGAGTCGGGGCAGGCCAAGATGTCCCAACTCCTGCAGGCCCAATCGAACTTCGACGCCCTGTGGAACCACGACGACGACCAGGGCGTGGGCGCCCTGCGCGCCATCGACCAGGCCGGGCGCGACGACTTCCTGATGGTCGGCGGCGCGGGCGCACTGTCCGCCTTCCAGGCCATCAAGGCGGACGACGGCGTCCTCAAGGCCACCGTCCTCTACCCGCCGACCATGGCCGCGTCCGCGATCGACCTCGCCCGCGCCCTCGGCCAGGGTAAGGGCGTGGGCGGCCTCGCCGAGTTCGAGATCCCGGCGTCCCTGACGCTCTACTCGGCAGTCGTCGACAAGGAGAACGTCGACCAGTACATGCCCACGGGCTTCAAGTGAGGCGAGCGCTCCTCTAGGGGCGCAGGGCCGTGAAGCAGACGGCTCGACCAGCGCCGCTCAGGGGCGCGGGGAACTGCGCGACCAGCCACAACGGACATGCAGTTCTCCGACCACACATGCGCCCCGCTCATCCCCCCCACCGCGCCACGACATGAGGAGGACTCCCGCATGGGACAGCCGCACCAGCCCGACGAGGCAGCGGTCGAGAAGCCCGACGGTGCAAGGCCGCCGCTAGGCATCGGCATGGTCGGATACGCGTTCATGGGCGCAGCCCACTCCCAGGGCTGGCGCACCGTGGGCCGCGTCTTCGACCTGCCCCATCGCCCCGTCCTCGCCGCCGTCTGCGGCCGCGACGGACAGGCCGTACGCGCGGCGGCCGACCGGCTCGGCTGGGCGGCGGCCGAGACCGACTGGCGGGCGCTGATCGCCCGGGACGACGTCGACCTCGTCGACATCTGCACGCCCGGCGACAGCCACGCCGAGATCGCGCTCGCCGCGCTGGCCGCGGGCAAGCACGTGCTGTGCGAGAAGCCCCTCGCCAACACGGTGGAGGAGGCCGAGGCGATGACCGAGGCCGCCGAAGCCGCTGCTGCGCGCGGCCAGGTGGCGATGGTCGGCTTCAACTACCGCCGGGTGCCTGCCACTTCGCTCGCCCGGAAGATGGTCGCCGAGGGACGGTTGGGTGCCCTGCGCCACGTACGGGTGACGTACCTTCAGGACTGGCTGGTGGACCCGCAGTTCCCGCTGACGTGGCGGCTGCGCAAGGAGACGGCGGGCTCGGGCGCGCTCGGCGACCTGGGCGCGCACATCGTCGACCTCGCGCAGTACCTCGTGGGCGAACCGGTCGTGGGAGTGTCCGCGCTCACCGAGACCTTCGTACGGGAGAGGCCGCTGCCCGGCGGACCCACCAGCGGACTGTCCGCCGTCTCGGCCAACGGAGCCGGCCAGGTCACCGTGGACGACGCCGCCCTGTTCACCGGCAGGTTCGCCTCGGGCGCCCTCGCCTCCTTCGAGGCCACCCGGTACGCCACCGGCCGCAAGAACGCCCTGCGCATCGAACTCAACGGTGAACAAGGCTCGTTGGCCTTCGACCTGGAACGGCTCAACGAACTCGAGTACCACGACCACCGCGAGCCCGGCACCCACGCCGGCTTCCGCCGCATCCTCGTCACCGAGCCCGATCACCCCTACCTGGAGGCCTGGTGGCCGCCGGGCCACGGCCTCGGCTACGAGCACACCTTCGTCCACCAGGCCCGCGACCTGGTGACCGCCATCGCCGAGGGCAGCGCACCGGTGCCCTCCTTCGCCGACGGACTGCAGGTGCAGCGCGTACTCGCGGCGGTCGAGGAGAGCGCCGCGAAGAACTCCGTATACACCCCCATCCCGAGTTGAGGAGGGCCGTTCCATGCCGCGCAACTTCACGCTCTTCACCGGCCAGTGGGCCGACCTGCCACTGGAGGAGGTCTGCCGGCTCGCCCGCGACTTCGGCTACGACGGACTCGAACTCGCCTGCTGGGGCGACCACTTCGAGGTCGACAAGGCGCTCGCCGACTCCTCGTACCTCGACTCCCGGCACCAACTGCTCGACAAGTACGGCCTGAAGTGCTGGGCCATCTCCAACCACCTGGTCGGCCAGGCGGTCTGCGACGCCATCATCGACGAACGCCACCAGGCGATCCTCCCGGCTCGTATCTGGGGCGACGGCGAGGCGGAAGGCGTACGACAGCGGGCGGCGTCCGAGATCGCCGACACCGCACGCGCGGCGGCGGCCTTCGGCGTCGACACCGTCATCGGCTTCACGGGGTCCGCGATCTGGCATCTGGTCGCGATGTTCCCGCCCGCCCCCGAATCGATGATCGAGCGCGGCTACGAGGACTTCGCCCTGCGCTGGAACCCGATCCTCGATGTCTTCGACCACGAGGGCGTGCGGTTCGCCCACGAGGTCCACCCCAGCGAGATCGCGTACGACTACTGGACAACTCAGCGCGCGCTGGAGGCAGTTGACCACCGTCCGGCCTTCGGGCTGAACTTCGACCCCTCGCACTTCGTCTGGCAGGACCTCGACCCGGTCGGCTTCCTGTGGGACTTCCGGGACCGGATCTACCACGTCGACTGCAAAGAAGCACGCAAGCGCCTCGACGGACGCAACGGCCGCCTCGGCTCGCATCTGCCCTGGGGCGACCCGCGCCGAGGCTGGGACTTCGTGTCCGCGGGCCACGGGGACGTTCCCTGGGAGGACGTGTTCCGGATGCTGCGCTCCATCGACTACAAGGGCCCCATCTCGGTCGAGTGGGAGGACGCGGGCATGGACCGCCTCCAGGGCGCACCCGAGGCACTCACCCGGCTCAAGGCGTACGACTTCGAGCCGCCGACGGCGTCCTTCGACGCGGCGTTCGGCGGCAACGACTGATCTCTCCGACGCACCTCCGGGGTGACGGCGCACCCCGGCGACACGCACACACCCGTACGACCAGCCCCATCGTGGAGGCATTCGTGCACCCGTACGTCAGAAACAGGAACACCAGAAGCCACACCAAACGCCCGAGACTTCGTGGGGCCCTCGCGTTGCTGAGCGGGCTGCTGCTCGCGGGCGCCTCACTCGGCCTCACCGCCCCCGCGGCCGGCGCAGCCGTTGCCGACCCGGGCGGCGCCCCGGCGGCTGCCGAGCCCGCGGCCGAGGACTTCCAGCAGGTCACCCTCGCCAAGGGCGAACCCGAGACCGGCGAGCCCATGTCGCTCGCCGTGCTCCCGGACCGCTCGGTCCTGCACACCTCGCGCGACGGCGAACTGCGCCTCACCGACGCCGCGGGCAACACGAAACTCGCGGGCAAGCTCGACGTGTACGCGCACGACGAGGAAGGTCTGCAGGGCATCGGCGTCGACCCCGGCTTCGCCGACAACCGCTTCATCTACCTCTACTACGCCCCGCCGATGAACACCCCGGCGGGCGACGCCCCGGAGACGGGCACCGCCGCCGACTTCGCGCCGTTCGACGGCGTCAACCGGCTCTCGCGCTTCGTCCTGAAGGCCGACGGCACCCTCGACAAGGCCAGTGAGACGAAGATCCTCGACGTCCCGGCATCCCGTGGCATCTGCTGCCACGTCGGCGGCGACATCGACTTCGACGCGGCGGGGAACCTGTACCTGTCGACCGGTGACGACTCCAACCCGTTCCAGTCGGACGGCTTCACCCCCATCGACGAGCGCGCGAACCGCAACCCGGCCTTCGACGCCCAGCGCACGGCCGGCAACACCAACGACCTGCGCGGCAAGATCCTGCGCATCAAGGTGAACGCCGACGGCTCGTACGCCATCCCCGACGGCAACCTCTTCGCGCCCGGCACGGACAAGACGCGCCCCGAGATCTACGCGATGGGCCTGCGCAACCCGTTCCGCTTCAGCGTCGACAAGGAGACGGGGATTCTGTACGTGGGTGAGTACGGCCCCGACGCAGGAGCCGCCGACCCGGCCCGTGGCCCTGCAGGCCAGGTCGAGTTCGCCCGCATCACCAAGCCCGGCAACTTCGGCTGGCCGTACTGCACCGGCGACAACGACGCCTACGTCGACTACGACTTCGCAACCGGCGCTTCCGGTGGGGCATTCGACTGCGCCGCCCCCAAGAACACCTCGCCGAACAACACCGGCCTGACCGACCTGCCTCCTGCGCAGCCCGCCTGGATCCCGTACGACGGCGCGTCCGTCCCGGAGTTCGGCGACGGCTCCGAGTCCCCGATGGGCGGCCCGGTCTACCACTACGACCCGAACCTCGACTCGCCGGTCAAGTTCCCCGAGGCGTACGACGGCGACTTCTTCGCCGGGGAGTTCGGCCGCCGCTGGATCAAGCGGATCAGTTCGGACGCCGACGGCACGGTGCAGTCCATCAACGACATCCCGTGGACCGGCACCCAGGTGATGGACATGGCCTTCGGCCCGGACGGTGCGCTGTATGTCCTCGACTACGGCCTGGCGTGGTTCGGCGGCGACGAGAACTCCGCTCTGTACCGGATCGAGAACGCGACCGACGGACACTCGCCGGTGGCGCAGGCCGCGGCCGACCGTACGTCCGGACAGGCACCGCTGCGGGTGAAGTTCTCCTCCGCCGGCACCAGTGACGCCGACGGCGACTCCCTCACCTACAGCTGGGACTTCGGCGACGGCGGCAAGTCGACGTCGGCGAACCCCAAGCACAAGTACACGAAGAACGGGACGTACACGGCGACGCTGACGGCCAAGGACCCCGGCGGCCGTACCGGCAGCTCCAGCGTGCAGATCGTCGTGGGCAACACGGCACCGACGGTGACCCTTGAACTGCCGCGTGACGGGCAGCTGTTCAGCTTCGGCGACGCTGTGCCGTTCAAGGTGAAGGTCACCGACCCGGAGGATGGGACCATCGACTGCGCCAAGGTCAAGGTCACGTTCATCCTCGGCCACGACAGCCACGGTCACCCGGTGACCTCGGCGAACGGCTGCACCGGCACCATCCAGACCAGCGCCGACGGCGGCCATGACGAGAACGCGAACATCTTCGGCGTCATCGACGCGGAGTACACCGACGGCGGTGGCGGCGGCCAGGAGGCGCTCACCAGCCACGACCAGGCGGTCGCGCAGCCCAGGCACCGGCAGGCCGAGCACTTCGGGAAGACCTCGGGCACCACGGTGCAGTCGCGTACCACCGCGCACGGCGCCAAGACCGTCGGCGACATCAACAGCGGCGACTGGATCTCCTTCGAGCCCTACGTCCTGAGCAACGCCACGAAGATCACGGCGCGGGTCGCCTCCGCCGGCGCGGGCGGCAAGCTCGAGATCCGTGCGGGCTCGCCCACGGGGACTCTCCTCGGCACCGGCACGGTCCCGGTGACCGGCGGCTGGGAGAACTATCAGGACGTCAGCGCGTCCCTGACGAAGGCACCCCGCGGGACGACCAAGCTCTACCTGGTCTTCAAGGGACGCGGTGCCGGAGCCCTGTACGAGGTGGACGACTTCACCTTCACGACTCGCTGAGGGGATGGGCTGTCATGCGCGCAAAAGGCAGAACGGTGACCGCCGTGCTGGGCGCCGCCCTGCTCATCGGGTGTGTGTCGGGGCCGGCCGCGTCGAAAGGGCCTGAGTCCAAGTCTAAGGAGGCTGACGTCCAGGGCCGTGCGGACGGCCGGGTGCTGGTGTTCTCCAAGACCGCCGGGTTCCGGCACGACTCGATCCCGGACGGGATCGCCGCGGTGAAGGACCTCGGCGCCGAGGGCGGATTTACGGTGGACGCGACAGAGGACGGGGGAGCTTTCACCTCGCGCAACCTCGCCAAGTACGACGCCGTCGTGTTCCTGTCCACCACCGGCGATGTGCTCAACGAGGCCCAACAGAGCGCCTTCGAGGGCTACATCCGGCGCGGCGGCGGTTACGTGGGCATCCACGCCGCCGCCGACACCGAGTACGACTGGGCCTTCTACGGCGGCCTCGCGGGCGCCTACTTCCAGTCGCACCCGGCGATCCAGCCCGCACGGATCGACGTCGAGGACCATGCGCATCCGGCCACCTCGCACCTGGGCGAGGCCTGGGACCGTACGGACGAGTGGTACAACTACCGCTCCAATCCCCGGGACCGGGCCCATATCCTGGCTTCGCTCGACGAGTCGTCGTACACCGGCGGCACGATGAACGGCGACCATCCGATCGCCTGGTGCCAGAACTACCAGGGCGGCCGTGCCTTCTACACCGGGATCGGCCACACCAAGGAGTCGTACGCCGATCCCGCCGCCCGGCGGCACCTGCTGGGCGGGGTCCGCTGGGCGATCGGGGCCGCGGAGGCCGACTGCCGCCCGGAGAACGGCTATCGGCCGCTCTTCGACGGCACGGCTCAGTCACTGTCCGCCTGGAAGCAGGCGGGGCCGGGCTCGTTCACCCTCGGCGACGACGGCACGCTCACGTCGTCGGGTGGCCTGGGCATGCTCTGGTACGGCGCCTCGGCGTTCCGTTCGTACTCGCTGAAGCTCGACTGGAAGATGGCGAGCGCCTCCGGTGACGACAACTCCGGTGTCTTCGTGGGCTTCCCGGCCTCCGACGATCCCTGGTCGGCGGTCAACAACGGGTACGAGATCCAGATCGACGCCACGGACACACCCGACCGCACCACCGGGTCCGTCTACAGCTTCCAGTCCGCCGACATCAAAAAGCGCGACCGTGCGCTGAACCCGCCGGGGGAGTGGAACACGTACGAGATCCGCGTGGAGGGCGAACGGCTCCGCGTCTATCTCAACGGCGTGAAGATCAACGATTTCACCAACACCGACCCCGCGCGAAGCCTGCGCGACGGTCATATCGGCATCCAGAACCACGGAGCCGACGACCAGGTGTCCTTCCGCGACATCCGGATCAAGGAACTGCCCGGGAAGGCGTCGACACGGTCGGCTCCACCGGGTGACTGAGCGACGGCGGGCGGGGGACGCCGGACTCCCGCCCGCCGTCTCACCTCGTCTTTCCTCCGGTTTCTGCACGGCTCGCTGGTTCTGCACGGCTGCTTTCCGTACGGCCGTCTGCTGTGCGTACGGCCCTGTTGGTTCGCGTACGACAAGGAGGCTGACCATGTCCGCCGAACCGTTCCCTTCCGAGTCCCGGATGTCCGAGTCCCGGGTGCCCGAGTCACGGGTGCCCGCGTCACGGGTGGGCGTGTGGCTGATCGGAGCGCGCGGTTCCGTCGCCACCACCGTCGTCGCGGGCTGCGCGGCCATGACCGCGGGCCTGCACCCTCCGACGGGCATGGTCACCGAGACCGACCTCTTCTCCGGCTCCGGACTGCCGCCGTTGTCGTCCCTCGTCTTCGGCGGCCACGACACGGAGGACTGCCCACTGCCCAAGCGCGCGGAAGTCCTGGCCGCCGGGGGAGTCATGCCGCACGGGCTCCCGACGGCCGTGGGCGCCGAACTCGCCGCCGCGGACCGGGAGATCAGGCCGGGCGGGCCCCTCCCCGGGGACACCCGGGACACGGAGGAACTGGTGGCCGCCTTCGCCGCGGACATGCGTGACTTCGTACGCCGCCACGGTCTGGCTCGGGCGGTGGTCGTGAACGTCGCGTCCACGGAACCCGCTCCGGCCGGGACCGAGCTGCCCCCGAGCTCGCTCTACGCGGCGGCGGCGTTGCGGGCCGGCTGCCCATACGTCAACTTCACGCCGTCCACGGGTCTGCACCACCCTGCGCTGGCATCAGCCGCCGCCTCCTCCGGGCTGCCGTACGCCGGTCGTGACGGCAAGACCGGCCAGACCCTGCTGCGGTCCGTGCTGGGCCCGATGTTCGCGCAGCGGGCGCTGGCGGTCCGCGCCTGGTCCGGCACGAACCTGCTGGGCGGCGGCGACGGCGCGGCCCTGTCCGACCCGGCTGCCGCGGCGGCGAAGAACGCCGGCAAGGAACGCGTCCTCGCCGACACCCTCGCCGCGGTCCCCGAGGGTGAGGTCCACATCGACGACGTACCTGCGCTCGGCGACTGGAAGACCGCCTGGGACCACATCGCCTTCGACGGCTTCCTCGGCACACGCATGGTCCTCCAGACCACCTGGCAGGGCTGCGACTCCGCCCTCGCCGCACCCCTGGTCCTGGACTTGGCCCGCCTGGTGGCACGGGCCCACGAGACGGGTCTGTCGGGTCCGCTGCGCGAACTCGGCTTCTACTTCAAGGACCCGGTGGGCGACGGGCCTTCGGCGCTCGCGGAGCAGTACGCGGAACTGGCGGAGTTCGCGGGGCGGTTGGCGGCTTCGGGAGGGCGGGAGCCGCGGGAGTCGCGGGGGCTGTCGGAGGAGAGGCGATGACGGGGCCGGGGCCCGAGGTGACGAAGGACGCTCCGGCGGATGAGTACGCGCGGCGGCGACCGGGCCTGCTCAGTGGGGGAGAGTCCACGTCGAGCGGAAGCACCGGCTCGACGGCAACCGGCGCTCTCGATCACCCCCTCCGCTACGGCTACGGCACCAACGGCCTCACCGACCTCCGCCTGGACGACGCCTTCTCCCTCCTCGCCGACCTCGGCTACGACGGCATAGGCCTGACCCTCGACCACATGCACCTGGACCCGCTCGCCCCGGACCTCGCGGCCCGCACCCGTCGAGTCGCCCGCAGGCTGGGCGAACTCGGACTGGGCGTCACCATCGAGACCGGCGCCCGCTATGTCCTCGACCCGTGGCGCAAGCACGGTCCGTCGCTGCTCGACCCGGATCCGGATCAACGGGCCCGACGCGTCGACCTGTTGATCCGGGCAGTGCAGGTAGCCGGCGACCTGGGCGCCCACGCGGTGCACTGCTTCAGCGGCGTCACCCCCGAGGACACGGACGAGGACACCGCCTGGAAACGCCTCGGCGAAACACTCGCCCCCGTCCTGGACGCCGCCACCACCGCCAGCATCCCACTCGCCATCGAACCCGAACCTGGTCACCTCCTCGCCACCCTCACCGACTTCCACCGTCTCCGCCGGACCCTCGGCAGCCCGGACGCCCTCGGCCTCACCCTCGACATCGGCCACTGCCAGTGCCTCGAACCCCTCTCACCCGCGGAGTGCATACGCGCCGCCGCCCCCTGGCTCCGCCACGTCCAGATCGAGGACATGCGGCGCGGCCTCCATGAACATCTCCCCTTCGGTGACGGAGAGATCGACTTCCCGCCCGTACTCGAAGCCCTGGCCACCACCTCCTATCAGGGCCTGGTCGTCGTAGAACTGCCCCGCCACTCCCACGCCGGCCCGCAACTCGCCGAGCAATCCATCCAGTTCCTGCACCATGCGGCCGCTGGTCTCACGGCTCCAGAACCCGGCAGCTCCCAAGCCTCCGACAACTCCCATGTCGCCGACGGCCGCCAAGACCATGAGGGATTCCACGATCCCGACGGCTCCCAAGACCTGGACAGCTCCCAAGTCCCCGACAAGACCCTGATCCCCGGCGAGGGCCCCGCCGACTCCGAAGGGAGAACCCCGTGAACCACCTCCACAACGCCGCCGCTCCTTCTCCCACCGCCGCTTCTCCCGCCACGCCGTCGGAAGCCGTCGCCACCCTGCACGCCCGCCTGAACTCCCAGCTGGACGCCACCGCCCGCGCCTGGCTGGACAAGGCGCTTGACGAAGCGGAGGCCCACCCGGGCGCTCACGGGCCCATCTCCGTCTGGGAGTTGCGCATCGCCGAGGCGGGTCGCCGTTGCGGGCCCGAGCACGCTGACGCCGCCCGCGTTCTCCTTCTGCACACGGCCCGGGCCGACGCCGACACCCTGGCCCGCGTCTACCGCCAGGGCACCGCCGCCGAACGCCGCGCCGTCCTGCACGCCTTGCCCCACCTCGTACCGGGCCCCGACGCCCTGCCGATCGTCGAGGACGCCCTGCGCACCAACGACACCCGGCTCCTGGCCGCCGCTGTCGGCCCGTACGCCGCCCGGCATCTGGACGCCCACAACTGGCGGCACGCGGTCCTGAAGTGCCTGTTCACCGGCGTCCCCATCGACGCGGTGGCCGAACTGCCCCGCCGCGCCCATGCCGACTTCGAACTGGCCCGCATGCTCGGCGACTACGCCGACGAACGCTCCGCCGCGGGCCGTCCCGTGCCCGAGGACCTGTACCGCGTCCTGGCCCTGACCGAGCCCGGGAGCGACGTGCCGACCGCTTCGGCACCGTCGGACCACCCCGGCACCCCGTCCGGCAAGGAGTCCTGATGCGCATCTTCGACCCCCACATCCATATGACGTCACGGACCACCGACGACTACGAGGCCATGTACGCGAACGGCGTCCGAGCCGTCGTCGAACCCTCGTTCTGGCTCGGCCAGCCCCGCACCTCACCCGCCTCGTTCCTCGACTACTTCGATTCGCTTCTGGGCTGGGAACCCTTCCGTGCCGCCCAGTACGGCATCGCCCACCACTGCACGCTCGCCCTCAACCCCAAGGAGGCGAACGACCCGCGCTGCGTGCCTGTCCTGGACGAGTTGCCCAGGTATCTCGTCAAGGACCAGGTCGTGGCCGTCGGCGAGATCGGCTACGACTCGATGACCCCCGCCGAGGACAACGCACTGGCTCTCCAGCTCCAGCTCGCCGCCGACCATGAGCTGCCCGCCCTCGTCCACACCCCGCACCGGGACAAGCTGGCGGGCCTGCGCCGCACCCTCGACGTCGTCCGGGAGTCTGCGCTGCCCCCGGACCGAGTACTGGTCGACCACCTCAACGAGACCACGGTCAAGGAAGCCAAGGACGGCGGCTGCTGGCTCGGGTTCTCCGTGTATCCGGACACCAAGATGGACGAAGAGCGGATGGTCGCGGTGCTGCGCGAGTACGGGCCCGAGCAGGTCCTGGTCAACTCCGCAGCCGACTGGGGCAGAAGCGACCCGCTCAAGACCCGTAAGGTCGGCGACGCCATGCTCGAGGCAGGGTTCACCGAGGACGACATCGACCAGGTGCTGTGGCGCAACCCCGTCGCCTTCTACGGACTCAGCGGCCGGCTCTCCCTCGACGTCGCCGCCACGGACGCCACCCATGAGGGCAACTCCATCCTCCGCGGCACCCCGGTAACCGACGCGGCAACCCCGGAGGCGTAACCCATGCGCTTCCGACACCCCGACGGCTCGACCGTCCACCTCGCCTATTGCACCAACGTCCACCCGGCCGAGACGTTCGACGGCGTCCTCGCCCAACTCCGCGACCACTGCGAACCCGTACGCCGTCGCCTCGGCCGCGACCGCCTCGGTATCGGCCTGTGGCTGGCCAAGGACGCCGCCCACGCCCTTGTGAGCGACCCGTCCGCTCTGCGCCGGCTGCGCACCGAGCTCGATGCCCGAGGCCTTGAGGTCGTCACCCTCAACGGCTTCCCGTACGAAGGCTTCGGCGCCGAAGAGGTCAAGTACCGCGTGTACAAGCCGGACTGGGCCGACGTCGAACGCCTCGACCACACCACCGCCCTGGCCCGTGTCCTCGCCGGCCTGCTCCCCGACGACGTCACCGAAGGCAGCATCTCCACCCTGCCGCTCGCCTGGCGCACCGCCTATGACGACACGCGTGCCGCCGAGGCCCACACGGCGCTCGCCACCTTGGCCGAACGCCTCGACGTCCTTGAGGAGTTGACCGGACGCTCCATCCGTATCGGCCTGGAGCCGGAGCCCGGCTGCATCGTCGAAACGACCGCCGATGCCATCGCCCCGCTGACCGCGATCAGTCACGACCGCATCGGCCTCTGCCTCGACACCTGTCACCTCGCCACCTCCTTCGAAGATCCGCACATCGCCCTGGACGCGCTGACCACGGCCCGCGTCCCCGTCGTCAAGTCCCAGCTCTCAGCCGCCCTGCACGCCGAACACCCCCACCTTCCCGGAGTACGCGAGGCCCTGGCCGCCTTCGACGAGCCCCGCTTCCTGCACCAGACCCGCACCAGTGCCACCGCAGCCGGCCTGGCCGGCACCGACGACCTCGGCGAAGCCCTCAAGGGCGACGCCCTGCCGGACACGTCCCCGTGGCGCGCCCACTTCCACGTCCCGCTGCACGCGGCCCCGGCCGCGCCCCTCACTTCCACGCTGCCCGTACTCAAGGACGCACTGACCCGGCTGGTGGGCGGCCCGCACCCGCTCACCCGGCATCTGGAGGTCGAGACCTACACCTGGCAGGCCCTCCCGACCGAGCTGCGCCCACGCGGCCGCGCCCAGCTAGCGGACGGCATCGCCGCCGAACTCACCCTCGCCCGCGACCTGTTGACGGACCTCGGCCTGAAGGAACTGCCGTGACCCAGGCCCGTGCACACGCCGGTGAACCAGTCCCGGCGCTATCGCGCGGCGGTCGTGCCCAGCGACCCGTCACCTATTCGCGCCAGCCACGGCCGCATCCCCACGAGCGACGACGAACGTCCGCTCCCCATCTGCTCCACCCCCCGCGCAGTCGACGACCGCCACGCGGTCACCGACGTGAAATCGCTCCTGCTTCATCTGGCCGGTCTCGACTGACCGGCGCCGACGGGCACGCCATGGCCCGCGGTCCCACCCGACCGTTCTCTTCCGACTGGTCACAAGTGAAGCACTCACCACTGACAACGCCCTTCGACACCGAGGAGTTCCAGGCATGAGCCGCTCCAGCCGCACCGCCTTCACGGCCGTCACCAGCAAGAACGACGACCCCGAACTCGCCCACCGCCTCAGCAGAAGAGGCATGCTCGGCGTGGCTGCGGGCGCCACCGCCGCCGCCCTGCTCGGCACCGCCGCCACCCCGGCCGCGGCAGCCGAAGCGGGCCGGAGCCGCCCCGTCCTGCCGCCCGGCCGGCTGGGCATCCAGCTCTACAGCCTCCGCGACAAGGTCTCCACGCTCGGCTTCGCCCCCGTCTTCGCCGAGTTGGAGAAGTACGGATACGACGAGGTCGAGTTCGCCGGATACACCCAGGGCTCGGCGGGCTCCATCACGCTCGCGCAGCTCAAGCGGCTGGCCCGCGACCACGGACTGAACCCCATCGGCAGCCACGTCGGCTACTACTCCGACGACCCGAACGCGTACACCTTCGCCCAGAACCTCACCAAGGTCCTCGACGATGCCCAGGCCCTCGGCCTCAAGCACATCGGCACGGCCTCGGGCCCGTTCCGCTACGGCTCGACGGTCGACGCGTGGAAGCGTGCGGCCGAGGAGTTCAACACCTACGGCGCGGCGGCGAAGGCGCGCGGCATGAAGTTCTACCAGCACAACCACTCCGAGGAGTTCTCCTTCGCCACCGACAAGCCGAACGTCCGCCTCTACGACGTGCTGCTCGCAGAGACCGACCCGAAGCTCGTGTACCTGGAGATGGACATCTTCTGGGCGTACTCGGGCCAGTTCCGCTTCTCCAAGCGGGTCGACGGCACGCCCGCGCCCTTCGAGCCCCTCGACTACGTGCTCAAGCAGCCCGACCGCTACCCGCTCTTCCACGTGAAGGACGGTGTGAGCGACCCCTCGAACACCTACGGCTACCGCATGACGGACGTCGGCGACGGAGACATCGACTACCAGCGCTTCATCTCGGGCGTCACACGCCTGAAAGGCCACCGCCTCGCCCACCACTGGCAGGCCGAACACGACAACCCCACCGAGTCGTTCACCTTCGCCCGCCGCTCCAGCGAGCACCTGCACTCCCTGCGTGAGAAGTGCTGACGGCTCCCACAGCGCGCGCCCTCCCTTCGGCAGCCTGGTGTGCCGAAGGGAGGGCGTGCGCTGTGGGCCCCGCCCGTCATCTCAGGCCATCTCCTCACCGAGCGGGTGCGGGTTGGGCTCGATGCGCTGCTTGCGGGGCCGCCCGGGCGGGTGCAGGAACAGGGCCACGAAGCCGGCGAACAACGAGATGGAACCGGCGAGGATGAAGGCGCCCGCGTAGTCCCAGGCGCCCACGACCACGGCGCCCATGCCGGAGCCCAGCAGGCCGGACACCAGCTTGGAGCTGTAGACGAGGCCGTAGTTGGAGGCGTTGTTGTTCTCGCCGAAGTAGTCCGCGGTCATCGCCGCGAACATCGGGAAGATCGCGCCGCCGCCAAATCCGGAGATGCTGGAGAACACCAGGAACAGCGGCAGGTTGCCGATGTTTCCGGACCAGAGGATGCCGTACTGCGACAGACCCAGCACAATGCAGACGAAGATCAGGCACTGCTTACGGCCGTACCGGTCGGACAGCCAGCCGATGACGCCGCGGCCGGTGCCGTTCACGATCGCCTTCATGGACATGGCGGTCGCCACGATCCCGCCCGCGAAGCCGACGTCATTGCCGAACGGCACCTGGAAGGCGATGCCGAAGATGTTGACGCCCGAGGTGCACAACAGGCAGAACCACATGAGACCCACCCGGCCCGTCCGCCATGCCTCGATCGGCGTGTACTGCTTCACGGCGGGCGGGTTCTTCTCCAGTGCGCGCCGCGCGCGCGGGTCGTCCGGTTTCCGCAGCGGGTCCACCTCGGCGGGCCACCAGTTCTTCGGCGGATCCTGGAAGAAGTAACCGGCCACGGCGACGACCGCCGCCAGGAAGACGCCGACGGAGACGAGGACCCAGCGGAAGTTCGAGAGATCCATGAAGCCGGTGAAGATGAACACGAAGGGCACTGAGCCGTAGGCGAAGCCGCCGTTGACGAAGCCGGTCTTGCCGCCCTTGCGCTCCGGATACCACTTGCCGACCATGTTCACGCAGGTCGCGTACACCATGCCGGCGCCCATACCGCTGAACATGCCGAAGCCCACGTACGCGACGATCACATGCGGTGCGTACGCGAGTGACAGATAACCCAGGAGAGTGCCGACCGCGCCCAGCATCATCGCCCAGCGGGCGGGCAGCTTCCCGCTCTCGCGGAGCTTTCCGGCCGGGAAGGCCACAGCCGCCTGGAAGAACACCCACACGCCGAGCATCCAGAAGATGTGCCCGTTGCTCCAGTGGTGTGCCGTGTGCAGAGTCTCCTCGGCGGAGGCGAACGCGTACTCCGCCGAGCTGATGCCCATCATGCCCACCCAGGGCAGGATGACCATCCACTTGCGTTTGCGGCCCATGATGTCGATGTCGGATTCACCGATCCGGTACATCCGGCCGTTGGCGTCCGTCACCTCCCTGTAGGGGACGGATGTGGAGATGTCAGTTGTCGCCATGTCGATCGAACCCTTCGCGTGGAAGAAGTCTGGCCAGCGCCCCCTGTCCGTTCTCTTCGCGCAGGGGCCCGCGGCGAGCGGTCACCGCAGGCCCCGTGGTTCGGGCCGTCGCTCAGTTCATCGACCGCCCCCCAACAATCCCGCCCGTCTCCCGCCACCGCCCTACCGGAGGGCCTTCGGCCCGCAGCCTCTCTGCCGCGCGAGCCCACCGGTACTTCGCACCCAGCACCGCCACCGGCTTCTCGGTCGTGTACGGGTACGCCACGACGCCCCGCTCGAAGAGGTACTGGCACGCCTCCTCGACCTCGACATCACCCGCGAGCGACGCCACCACCGGCTTCTCGATGCCGCGCTCCCGGAATTCGGCCACCACGCGCGCGGTGAGCTCGGCGAAGACCATGGGAGGGGTCACGATGGTGTGCCAGTAGCCGAGGACGAGCGAGTGGATCCGCGGGTCCTCAAGGCCCAGCCTGATCGTCGCCTCGTACGTCGACGGGGGCTCGCCGCCGGTGATGTCCACCGGGTTGCCGGCCGCTCCGAAGGGCGGGATGAACTTCCTGAAGGACTCGTCCAGGTCCGGCGGAATCTCCATCAAGGAGAGGCCGTTGTCTGTCACCGCGTCGGACAGCAGTACGCCACTGCCACCGGCGCCCGTGATGATCACGACGTTGTCGCCCTGAGGGGCCGGAAGCACCGGCAACGCGCGCGCGTACTCCAGCATGTCGTTCAGGCCGGGGGCCCGGATGACACCGGCCTGCTTCAGGATGTCGTCGTACACGGCGTCGTCGCCCGCGAGAGCGCCCGTGTGCGAGCCCGCGGCCTTGGCACCGGCCGCCGTACGGCCCGCCTTCAGGACGACCACCGGCTTCTTGGGGACGGTCGCCCGCGCCGCCTCCACGAAGGCCCGCCCGTCCTTGAGGTCCTCCAAATGCATGGCGATGCACTGGGTGTTGGGGTCCTCCCCGAACCAGGTCAGCAGATCGTCCTCGTCCAGGTCCGACTTGTTGCCGAGCCCCACGATCGCCGAAACACCCGTCTTCGTAGTGCGCGCGAAGCCCAGAATGGCCATCCCTATGCCACCGGACTGCGAGGTGAGCGCGACGCCGCCCTTGACGTCGTACGGCGTGCAGAAAGTGGCGCACAGGTCCTGCCACGTCGAGTAGTAGCCGTAGATGTTCGGCCCGAGCAGCCGGACGCCGTAGCGCTCGCCGATGGCCACGATCTCGTCCTGGAGCTGCTGCTCACCGGTTTCCGCGAACCCGGAGGGGATCAGTACGGCGTTGGGGATCCCCTTGCGGCCCACCTCCTCCAGGGCCGAGGCCACGAACTTGGCGGGGATCGCGAAGACCGCCACATCCACCTCACCGGGAACGTCGGTGACACTCTTGTACGCCTTGCGGCCCAAGATGTCATCGGCCTTGGGGTTCACCGGGTGGATCTCTCCGGAGAAGCCGCCGTCGACGAGGTTGCGCATCACCGAGTTGCCGATCTTGCCCTGCTCGTTGGAGGCACCGATCACGGCGACCGAGGAGGGCTGCATCAGGCGGCGCATGGAGGTGAGGATCTCCTCGCGCGTGTACCTGCGACGCTCCTTCGGGACCGACTCCGCGAGAATCACGCGAATGTCTGCCGCGACCGCCCCCTCCGGAGTGGCGATCACCGGATTGAGGTCCACCTCGGCGATCTCCGGGAAGTCCGCGACGAGTTCGGAGACCCGGCGGATCTGCTCGGCGATCGCCCACCGGTCCACGGCCGGCGCGCCGCGCACCCCGTGCAGGATCTCCGCCGAGCGGATGGAGTCCAGCATCGACAGCGCTTCGTCGGCGTCCACGGGGGCGAGGCGGAAAGTGACGTCCTTAAGGACCTCCACCAGCACCCCGCCGAGCCCGAAGGCGACGACTTTCCCGAACGTCGGATCGGTCACCGCTCCGACGATGACCTCCTGCCCCTGGGGCAGCAGCTCCTGCACCTGTACGCCCTCGATACGGGCACCGGGCGCGTACGCGCGCGCGTTGTCGATGATGGTGCGGAAGGCGGCCCTGACATCGGTCGCCCCTTCCACGCCGACGATCACGCCGCCCGCGTCGGTCTTGTGCAGGATGTCCGGGGAGACGATCTTCATCACGACAGGCCCGCCGAACCGCGCCGCGTACGCGACCGCCTCCTCGACGTCCGTCGCCAACTCCTCGCCGGGGACGGCGATCGCGTACGCGTCGGCGATCACCTTGCCCTCGGGCGCGGTCAGCGCGGTCCGGCCCTCGGCCCGTACGGCTTCGAGGAGCGTACGCACCCTCAGCACTCGGTCTTCGGCCATCAATCAGATCACTCCGTTCGACTTGAGCAGGCGCAGCTCCTCGTCGCCGAGGCCGAGCTCGCCGACGTACACCTCTTCGTTGTGCTCGCCGAGCAGCGGCGAACCGGTCACGTCCACGGGGGAGTCGGAGAGCTTCAGCGGACTGCCCACGGTCACGAACTCGCCCCGTTCGGGGTGCGGCACCTTCACGACCATCTCGTTGGCGACCAGCGACGGATCCTCGATGATCTCCTTGGTCGACAGGATCGGCCCGCACGGGATGTTGTGGGCGTTGAGCCTCTCCAGGACCTCCCACTTGGGGAGCGTGGCCGACCACTCCTCGATCAGCTGGAACATCTTGTTGAGCTGCGGCAGGCGCGCCTCCGGCGTCGCCCACTCGGGGTCGTCCGCCAGTTCCGGCCGTCCGATGAGTTCGGTGATCGGCTTCCAGCCGACGGGCTGCACGATGACGTACACGTAGTCGTTGGGCCCGCCCGGCGCGCACTTGACGGCCCAGCCGGGCTGGCCGCCACCGGACGCGTTGCCGGACCGGGGAACTTCGTCGCCGAAATCGTCGTTCGGATATTCAGCGAGCGGGCCGTGTGCCAGGCGCTGCTGATCGCGCAGCTTCACCCGGCAGAGGTTGAGCACAGCGTGCTGCATGGCCACGTTGACCCGCTGACCGCGCCCGGTGTTCTCCCGCTGAAGCAGCGCCGCGAGAATCCCCGCCACGGCGTGGATGCCCGTGCCCGAGTCACCGATCTGGGCCCCCGTCGCCAGCGGCGGCCCGTCCTCGAAACCGGTGGTCGACATCGACCCGCCCATGGCCTGAGCGACGACCTCGTACGCCTTGAAGTTGGTGTACGGGCCGTCCCCGAACCCCTTGATGGAGGCATAGACGATACGCGGATTGATCTCCTGGATACGGCCCCAGGTGAAGCCCATGCGGTCGATCGCGCCCGGTCCGAAGTTCTCGACCATGACATCCGAGCGCCGGATCAGCTCGGTGAGGATCTCCTTGCCGCGCTCGGTCTTGGTGTTGAGGGTGATGCTCCGCTTGTTGCAGTTGAGCATCGTGAAGTAGAGGGAGTCGACGTCCGGGAGGTCACGCAGCTGCTTGCGCGTGATGTCACCGGTCGGCGCCTCCAGCTTGACCACGTCCGCCCCGAGCCAGGCCAGCAACTGGGTTGCGGAGGGGCCCGACTGGACGTGCGTCATGTCGAGGACACGGATGCCTTCGAGAGCCTTGGGCGCGGTGTTCGGTGCTTCGTTCGTCGCGGTGTGTGTCGCGGTGCTGGTCATGGCGGGCACCTCACTTGTACATCGTCTGGTTCATGGTTCCGGGGGCGTACGCGTCCGGGTCGACCCAGACGTTGATCAGCGAGGGCTTGCCCGACTCGCGGGCGCGCCTCAGGGCGGGGCCGATGTCGGCGGGGTCGCGGACCTCCTCGCCGTAACCGCCGAGCATCTGGGCGAACTTGTCGTAGTGGACGTCGCCGAGGGTGTTGCCGACGCGCTCGCGTGCCTCGCCGTACTTGGCCTTCTGGCCGTAACGGATCTGGTTCATCGAGGAGTTGTTGCCGACGATGCCGACGAAGGGGAGGTTGTAGCGGACGAGGGTCTCGAAGTCCCAGCCGGTGAGCGAGAAGGCGCCGTCTCCGAAGAGGGCCACCACTTCCTTGTCGGGCCGCGCCTGCTTGGCTGCGAGCACGAACGGGACGCCGACGCCGAGGGTGCCGAGCGGACCCGGGTCCATCCAGTGCCCGGGTGACTTGGGCTGTACGACCTGACCGGAGAAGGTGACGATGTCGCCGCCGTCGCCGATGTAGATCGAGTCCTCGCCGAGGAAGTCGTTGATCTCGCTGACCAGACGGTACGGATGGATGGGCGAGGTGTCGGACTTCAGGCTGGGGAGCCGCTTCTCGATCGCCGTCTGCTCGGCCGCGCGCAGCTCGTCGAGCCACTCCTTGCGCTTCGACGAGCCCCCGTTCAGGCGTCCCGAGGCGGCCTCGGTCACCGACTTCAGGATGAGGCCCGCGTCGCCGACGATCCCGAGGTCGATGTCCCGGTTCTTGCCGACGGTCCGGTAGTCGAGGTCGATCTGCACCACGGTCGCGTCCGGCGACAGCCGCTTTCCGTAACCCATACGGAAGTCGAAGGGCGTGCCGACGATGACGATGACATCGGCGTTGGAGAAGGCGTACCGGCGGGAGAGCTGGAAGTGGTGCGGGTCCCCGGGCGGCAGCGTGCCGCGTCCCGCGCCGTTCATATAGGCGGGGATGTTGAGGGCGCGTACGAGATCGATGGCGTCCTCGGTGCCGCGGGTCGTCCACACCTGGCTGCCCAGCAGGATCGCGGGCTTCTCGGCATGCACGAGGAGGTCGGCAAGCTTCTCGATCGCCTCGGGGTCGCCGACCGAGCGGGTCGAGGCACGGTAGTGGCCGGCGGCGGGGACCCGGGCCTTCTCGGCCGGCACTTTGGCGTCGAGCACATCGCGCGGGATCTCCAGGAAGGAGGGCCCGGGCGCGCCGTGGTAGCACTCGCGGAACGCCATGGACACCATGTCGGCGGCGCGTGCGGTGTCCGGCACGGTCGCCGCGAACTTCGTGATCGGCGTCATCATGTCGACGTGCGGCAGGTCCTGAAGGGACCCCATCTTGTGCTGCGTGTGCGCCCCTTGGCCGCCGATCAGCAGCATGGGGGACTCCGCACGGAAGGCGTTGGCGACGCCCGTCACGGCGTCGGTCGTGCCGGGACCCGCGGTGACGACCGCGCAGCCGGGCTTGCCGGTGATGCGCGCATAGCCGTCGGCGGCGTGGGCGGCGACCTGTTCGTGGCGTACGTCGACGACCTCTATGCCTTCGTCGACGCAGCCGTCGTAGATATCGATGATGTGGCCGCCGCACAGGGTGTAAATGACCTCCACACCCTCGGCTTTGAGTGCCTTGGCGACCAAGTGCCCACCGGAGATGAGGTTCTGGCTGTTGTCGTCGGGCATGGCGAAGTCCTGTCCCTTCGTAGGGGATCGGGCACGCGAACCTGCACTTCGGACACGGTTCGCGCACTGCTCATGGCTGCCGTCGCGGTTGATTGCATACAGTCGACGAATACTGTATGAAACTTGTTATCCCGCATCCGGTGGGTGGTGTCCAGGGGGCGTGCGGCACTTTTGAGGCAGGAGCCGGAATGGACCTGTACGAACATCAGGCAAGGCAACTTTTTGAGGAACACGGCATCTTGGTGCCGCGGGCCGAGGTCACCGACTCGTCCAAGGAGGCGCGTGAGATCGCCCGCAGGCTTGGCGGGCGCGTCGTCGTCAAGGCGCAGGTGAAGACCGGCGGACGCGGCAAGGCGGGCGGGGTGAAACTCGCCGCCGACCCGGCCGCCGCCGAACTGACGGCACGCCAGATCCTCGGCATGGACATCAAGGGCCACGCCGTCGGCAAGGTGATGCTGGCCCAACCGGTGGACATCGAGAGCGAGTTCTACGTCAGTTACGTACTCGACCGTGCCGCCGGCCGCTTCCTGGCGATCGCCTCGGCCGAGGGCGGCATGGAGATCGAGGAAGTGGCCGCGACCAGGCCGGAAGCCGTGGCGCGCATCCCCATCGAACCGGCGGAGGGCGTCACCGCGGCGAAGGCGGCACACATCGCCGACACGGCAGGCCTGCCCCCGCAGACCGTCGACGTCCTCGTAAGGCTCTGGGAGGTGCTGACCCGCGAGGACGCCGTACTCGTCGAGGTCAACCCCCTCGTGCGTACGACTCAAGGGCAGATCCTCGCCCTCGACGGCAAGGTCACTCTCGACGACAACGCCCGCTTCCGGCAGGCCCGCTGGGGCGAACACGAGTCGGCGCACGACGACCCGCTCGAGGCGGCGGCAGCCGCGAAGGGCCTGAACTACGTGAAGCTGGACGGCGAGGTCGGCATCATCGGCAACGGCGCGGGCCTCGTCATGTCGACCCTCGACGTGGTCGCCGGCTGCGGTGCCCGCCCCGCCAACTTCCTCGACATCGGCGGCGGGGCCAGCGCACAGATCATGGCCGACGGCTTCTTCGTCATCCTCTCCGACCCGGTCGTCAAGTCCGTCTTCGTCAACGTCTTCGGCGGCATCACCGCCTGCGACGCGGTCGCCGACGGCATCGTGCAGGCCCTGGAGGCCGTCCAGTTGACCAAGCCACTGGTCGTACGCCTCGACGGAAACAACGCTGGACGCGGTCGCGCGATCCTCGACGGCCGCGCGCACCCGCTGGTCCAGCAGGCCACCACCATGGACGGCGCCGCGCGCCGCGCCGCCGAACTCGCCAACGCCGGCTGAAGGAGCGGGACATGGCCATCTACCTCACCAAGGAAAGCAAGGTCCTCGTCCAGGGCATGACCGGCGGCGAGGGCATGAAGCACACCCGGCGCATGCTCGCGGCCGGCACCGACGTCGTCGGCGGCGTCAACCCGCGCAAGGCCGGGCAGACCGTCGACTTCGACGACAGGGCCGTACCCGTCTACGGCTCCGTACGCGAAGGGATCGAGGCGACCGGCGCCGACGTCACCGTCGTCTTCGTCCCACCCGCCTTCACCAAAGCGGCAGTTGTGGAGGCCGCCGACGCGGGCATCGGACTCGCCGTGGTCATCACGGAGGGCATCCCCGTCCACGACTCGGTCGCCTTCACCGCGTACGCGACGACGAAAGGCACCCGGATCATCGGCCCCAACTGCCCCGGTCTGATCACCCCCGGACAGTCCAACGCGGGCATCATCCCCGCCGACATCACCAAGTCCGGCCGCATCGGCCTGGTATCCAAGTCGGGCACGCTCACCTACCAACTCATGTACGAACTCCGCGACATCGGCTTCTCGACCTGCGTGGGCATCGGCGGTGATCCCGTCGTGGGCACCACTCACATCGACTGCCTGGCGGCTTTCGAAGCGGACCCCGAGACAGAAGTCGTCGTGCTGATCGGGGAGATCGGCGGCGACGCCGAGGAACGAGCGGCCGCGTACATCCGCGACCACGTCACCAAGCCCGTCATCGGCTACATCGCGGGCTTCACCGCGCCGGAGGGCAAGACGATGGGACACGCGGGCGCCATCGTGTCCGGTTCGTCAGGCACGGCACAGGCGAAGAAGGAGGCACTGGAGTCGGCCGGGGTCCGCGTGGGTGGTACGCCGACTGAGACGGCGCAACTGGTACTCGGCGTACTGGCCGCGGAGGCGTGACGTCACTCATAGTTGAGAAGAGGTGACGTTCCGAAGTCGCGTCGCCTCACCCCGTTATGTCCCCCGCCCCCGACTGTGCACCGAGAGCGGAGCAATCGCATGGCATCCACCCTCACCCTCAAATCAGGCACGTCCTGGACCGACGCCTGGCAACGTTGCCTGGCCGTCGCCCCCGAGGCGTTCCGGGACGACCGTGTCCTCAACCTCTGGAACGCCGCCTGGCAGGCGGACGGCCGGGCCCTGTCCGCCACCAGCCCCGTCGACGGCACCCCGATCGCCGGCCCGCCACGCCTCGACGCCGCCACCGCACGGCAGGCCGTACGCGCCTGTCTCGACCAGCATCGCGCCTGGCGCCACGTACCCCTGGACGAACGCCGCGCCCGCGTCGCGGCCACCCTCGACGCCCTCACCCAGCACCGCGAACTCCTCGCCCTCCTCCTGGTCTGGGAGATCGGCAAGCCCTGGCGGCTGGCGCAGGCGGACGTCGACCGGGCCATCGACGGCGTCCGCTGGTACGTCGACGGCATCGAGCCCATGCTCGAGGACCGGACTCCGCTCGACGGGCCCGTGTCCAACATCGCGAGCTGGAACTACCCGATGAGCGTGCTCGTTCACGCAGTACTGGTACAGGCATTGGCAGGGAACGCGGTCATCGCCAAGACCCCGACCGACGGCGGCGTCGCGTGTCTCACCCTGGCCTGCGCACTCGCCGCGCGCGAAGGGATTCCCGTCACCCTCGTCAGCGGCAGCGGAGGCGAGCTGTCGGAGGCGCTCGTGCGCGCGCCCGAGATCGGCTGCGTCTCCTTCGTCGGCGGCCGCGACACCGGCGCCGCGGTGGCCACGGCCGTCGCCGACCTCGGCAAGCGACACGTACTCGAACAGGAAGGACTCAACACCTGGGGCATCTGGAACTACACGGACTGGGACGCGCTCACGGCAGTCGTCCCGAAGCTCTTCGACTACGGCAAGCAGCGCTGCACGGCGTACCCCCGCTTCGTCGTCCAGCGTTCGCTGTTCGACGAGTTCCTCGCCGCGTACCTGCCGGCCGTACGCACCTTGCGGATCGGCCACCCGCTCGCGGTGGAGCAGCCCGACGACCCGTATCCGCAGCTGGACTTCGGACCGGTGATCAACGCGGCCAAGGCGAAGGAGCTTCACGACCAGGTCGCCGAGGCCATCGACCGGGGTGCCGTCCCGCTGCACCGCGGCAAGCTGACCGACGCGCGCTTCCTGCCCGGCCAGGACACGGCGGCGTACGTTCAGCCCGTCACACTGCTGAACCCGCCACCGTCCTCACCGCTGCACCACGCGGAGCCCTTCGGCCCGGTCGACACGATCGTCCTGGTCGACACCGAGGCCGAACTGCTGGCTGCCATGAACGCGTCGAACGGCGCCCTGGTCGCCACCCTCTCGACCGACGACCCGGCCACGTACGAGCGGCTGGCTCCGCAGATCCGGGCGTTCAAGGTCGGCCACGGGAAACCACGCTCCCGCGGCGACCGGGACGAGTTGTTCGGCGGCTTCGGAGCGTCCTGGCGCGGCGCGTTCGTGGGCGGCGAGCTGCTCGTGCGCGCCGCGACGCAGGGCCCGGCGGGGGAACGGCTGCCCGGCAATTTCCCCGACTACCACCTGATGCCCTGAGCCACACGGCGTGATCACGTAACCACGTGACCGGGGGAGTCCGCACGTCGTCGGCCTGCTGCGACTGCTCGTCGCTGTGCCCGCCCGACTACTCGCGGTGCCTCCCCCGGCTTGCCCTCCCGCCCCCTGCGCGGCCCGGATACGCAGGTGAAACGACGTCCCAAACCTTGGTATTGTTGTCCCTGTCGCCGCGCGGAACACTCCCCGCAAGGCGGCAGACACCTGGTCCGGGTGGCGGAATGGCAGACGCGCTAGCTTGAGGTGCTAGTGCCCTTTATCGGGCGTGGGGGTTCAAGTCCCCCCTCGGACACTCGCTATAACGATACGGAAGCGAGGGCCTCGACGTTACGGTCGCGGTCCTCGATGCGTGTTCGTAGCTGATGGTGATGCCGAGGGCTTCGTAGAGTGGGCCTTTCTTCTCGATGTCGACGGCTTGGATGCGCTGTGCGATGTCTTGGATCCTCTCGGTAATCGCGTGGATCCGCTCGGCGGTGAGCTGCGGCTCTCTCTTCTGGGTGACGGTGGGTAGCGCGTCGAGCTTCCGCTGCGCCGCTTCCTTGTCTCTCTGAGCCTCGTTGATCCACTGGGTGACGACGGTTGGGTCGGCTCCGGCTTCGAGAGCGGCTTGATAACGGGCGAGGCGCCGCTCACACTCCTTGATTGCCTGGCGGGCTTGGGTCTGCTCTGGGGTCTGCGTCTGTGCGGTGCTCGCCGCGATGCTTGCTTGGCTGAGTGCTGTGACGGTGGCGGTGAGCCGGTCCGCTGCGAAGGCACGTGCGATCCACGAATCCAGCGCCCGGCACGCGACGTCTTCGCGCAGGTTGACGGTCCGCGGGTGGGCGAGGTCGGCGTGGAGCGCGGCCTCCTGCTCCTTGAACTCGCAGCGGTAGTAGACACGGTCGCGGATGGCGGCGGGCTGCATCTTCCGTCCGCACAGCGCGCACCGCACCCGCCCCCGCAGGGCGTAGGTCCGTCGCCCGCCTTGCCTGCCCGGGCGTTCTTGCCGCTGGTGTGCACGGGCGCGCTGCCTGCGGGTCGTCTGAACGGCTTCGAAGAGTTGCGTGGTGATGATCGCGTCGTGCGCGGGTTCGTTGGACCAGACCCACTCTTCGGCGGGGTTGTGGGTCATGCTGGTGCGGTGGCCGAGGGTGACGTCGTCGATGTCGAGGAGGCGTTCTTCCTTGCGTTGCTTGTTCCAGATCTCGTAGCCGGTGTAGCGGGGGTTGATGAGGATCGCTCTCACCGCACCGGCCTGCCAGGCGGTCTTCTTGCGGTGCGGATTGCGGGAGGCGTCGTGGGCGGAGGGGCAGGGGATGCCTTCGCGGGTGAGCTGGGCGGCGATGGCCTTGTCGCTCATGCCGTCGACGTACATGGTGAACAGGCGCTGCACGATGGGTGCGGCGGCGGGGTCGGGCTGGAGTTTGTGGATGCGCTGGCCGGCGGCGGCTTTCGAAGGGTTGGGGTGGGGTCCGGAGTCGGCGATCTGGTAGCCGTAGGGTGGTCGGCCGCCGAGGTAGCGGCCCTGGAGCTGGGCCTGTGAGCTCATGGCGGTCCGCACCCGGATCTTGATGCGGTTGCGCTCTCCTTTGCTCATGCCGCCGAAGACGGACATGACGAGGTCGTGGGCCTCGTTGTCCGGGTCGATCGGCCCGCCGACCTCCGGCACCCACAGCGGGATGCGGAAGTGCACGAAGACGGGGAAGGTGTTGCCGAACTGGTTGCCGTAGAAGGTGCGTTGCGGCTCCCCGATCACGACCGCGTCGAACCCGCGGTTCGGGTCGCGGAGTGCCTGCAGGAGTGCGTTGGCGCGGGGGCGGCGTTGCCAGGGCAGGGAGCGGCTGTGGCCGACGTCGAAGTATTCGGTGACGATCTGGCCGTCGGCGGGCTCGATTAGGGCTCGGGCGCGGGTGAGCTGCCAGGTTCTGGAGGCTTCGGGGTCTTGAAGGTCCTCGGTGGAGCAGCGTCCGGCGAAGGCGAAACGGATCACGTGCGGTGAACACTCCTAGTGCGTACGTGTGTTGTGGGGCGTGTTGCGGCTGGTGTGTGGCGATCTGTCATACCTCGAAGGGTGGAGAAGAGCCAGCGGCCGCCCGCCCTTCCTGGTGGTCTCCGGTCTTGGGACACGGCGGGCTCGGATCGGCAGCCAGGGTACGAAGGAGGTGTAGGAGGGCGGCAGCGACGGGCTCGGTCACTTCGGGTGGTTCCTCGGGGAGGATCACGTGTACCCCCCGGGGGGGGCGACCGGGCTCGAGCCCTGCAGGGATGGCGGATAGGGCATGTGTTGCGGGGCGCCGTGGCCCAGAGATCTCTTCGGAGCTGACACATCCCTTATAGGGATGTCACACGGCAGATTTGTCGTCCGCCAACGGCCCGGAGCCAACTGCGGTGGTCATGGCTGAGCGATGCATACCCGAGGATCGGGTGGAGGCTGGCTGCCTCGGTGGCCGAACTACCGTCCGGCCAAGGCGTGGGTGCAGGGCCAGGGCTACGTGATGACGAACGGAGATGTCGTGGAGTTCCGCTTCAACGTTTGACGGCTTCCCTAGCATCGAATATTCGATCTGGCAAACATGCAGGTCAGGTGGGTCCAGTCCCTTCGCGGGCTGGCCCCGTCGCCGTTCCCTATGCTGGATCCGTACTGGATCATCTGACACATCGTCACCTGTCATCATTCCTGGTTATCCGTACCGCTGCTGGATTGGCGCTGCATCCGCCTGACGGCTCGTCAGTAGGATGGGATGCTGTCCGGCCGCGGAATCCGTAGCCGACGGGCCTGCTGCGGGGCGTCCGGGGCCGGTGGTGGGGCGGTGGCGCATCCGCCCCGGACCGTCGGTCCGGGGCGGCGTGCGGCCCGTCGAGGCGGGTGGGTCGGTGGCTCGGGGGCGAGCGCTGAACCCCGAGCGGGTGTTGGCCGCAGGTTCGAGCCCTTGGCGGGAGCCACAAAACATGGCCGGTCGTGCGCAAGCCGCTGACCTGCATGTTTGCGCCACGTTGATGATGGAGGGGCGATCTCGGCTCGTTCCGGTCGACCCGGGAGTGGGTCGGTGAGTGGTCCAAGCCTTTACGGGCGCTGTCACGTTGGTGGAGTCCACTCTGTACCTATGAGGTGGCTCGGCTGTTGGCCGCAGATTCGAGTCCTGGGCCGAAGCAGCAACCAAGGGCTGGTCGTTCCGCATCCCCTGTGACCTGTGGAGATTCGCTAGTTGTGATGGCGTCGGCACGTCTGCCCAAGACCTGTATGGGGTGATCTCAGGGGAGGAAAGCGGCCGCGTGGGCCATGGACGTGATGCGCAAGCGCCTGGAGGCCCCACCGGGCGGACGGATCCCTGGCCCGGTCAGCACTCCGTGGTCGGGGCACTCCTGTCCGCCACGCGGTACGGCTGCGCGGACGCGCCGTTCGTCTGATGCCGCCACGGCGCGCCCCGCACTACGCGCGGCAGAATGGGAGATCAAGGGCTACCCGAACGGCTACCGGCTGGAGGAACTGGGCACCCGCCCGGTCGATGGCGTACGCGGCTGCCCCGTCCGGCACGGGGAGCGGCCCGTCGCCGACTGAACTGTCAGTCCTCGCGGACAGCCAGCGCCAGGAACTGCGCGTCCGCGTGGACGTACGGCGCCATACACCGGCCCGAAACGGTCGGCAGCGGGCGGAGGTCGGGCTTCGTCCGCAGGTGGTCCGGGATGGACGGCCGTGTAGACGTCCTCAAATTTCGCGATCGCTACGTTCCGCGAGGCCGTAGCTGGAAGCAATCGGGTTCCACAACTCTACAAATGCTTCTTTGCTCTCGGTGGCCAACTCGTCAGTGAACTGTGCGGCTCGGTGAGCTTCGGTACGCGGCGCTGGCCCACCACGCGGACACCCTTCGTCCTGTGCTTCTCGTGCCCAGTCCGCGTAATTGCGGTCGGAATCTGCTGACGCGTCCCATGCGTCTTCCAGGTCAACCCTCAAAGTTTCATTGTTCGGTAGATCGGATAGATCTGTTTGATTGAGTTCGTCCACGAGATCCTCCCGGTCGGCCGCTACATCCAGGAGGCTCTGACGGGCTCCAGCAAGGCTCTCGCATCGGTCGATCTGCCCAGTGGCAGTAGCGGCCCGCTCCCGCTGCAGGGCGCTACGGTCGAGGAGTTCGTCGAGCGTCGTTGCCTGCTGTCGTGGCTGGTGGGGGATAGCCGACGAGCCTTCGATCCGTGTCATGGCGAGCGTGTCCGTGGTCGCCTGCAGATTGCCTGATGATGCTGCGGAGACGGCCGCGCTGCCAGCAAGGGCGAGGGGGACAACTATGGCCGCAACGGTAAGTTGACGTCGCATGATCGAGCCCTCCAGAAGAGACCTGTCTTTCTATCCACGATGCTCTTCAGCTTTGCCAATTGCATCTCAGCGCAACGACAGGTTCATAGTTGCTGAGCAGCATGTTCCATAGCTGGAAGCCGTGAAAAAGGGTTGTAGAATCAGCGACTTTCTCTGGGGTGCTCCGATGCCACACCCGGCGTTCCGTCCCGCCCTGGGGACGGCCAACTGCCAGGAGCGGCTACGCCCTGGTGACGGCCTCTCGCTCCCATGTCCGCCAGCGCCAGCGCGACCACAGACAGTGGTCAAGAGGCCTCACACCGAGGGAAACGCGACAGCCGATTATGCGAGGTCGCCAGTTTCATTCTCCCGACGCGACGACTCTCGACGACGGCCGAACGCTGACCCTCTGACGACTGACAACGCTTCTGTGACTCTGGTCAACTCACGCGGGCGCCCGGGGCGAGGGCACCCGGGGAGGCGCTGACACGGCGGTCTCAATCGCTGCCGCAGGGCAGGGGAACAGCGAACTCCTCTTCCCCGGCTATGAAGCGGTCTACCTCACCGTTGTCGTCCATGGCAAAGGTGATGACCTTTCCTTGGAACTGTGCTCCGCTCGGGGTGAAGACGAGTTCGTCCGTGGATGGCTCCTGGATTTCACCGGCGTATGTCGCCAGTATCTCGGCTCGTGTGCTGCCCCGATGGATTCCCGATGCGGTCGAGATTGACGAGGGTGAGAGGACATAGACCGCGACGAGGCGGTCGTCGTTGCTGAAACGCAGCAGCAGTCCGTCCGGACCGCCTTCGATGGACAGGTCCTTGCAGTCTGGGCCGCCCGGACCTTCGGGGATGCGGGCTCCGATCGCCTGCTCGGCCTCACTGCGGCTCATGCCCAACCGCAGCGGGCCAATTCCGTTGACGGTAACGCGATGTGTGCTCAGATCGGTCCGCTTGGGCTTCCCGGCGTCGATCTCGGACTGCTTGACGAACTGGCTGCCATCCCAGCGCCAGGTGACGTGTCGGAGTATCGACGGGCCGGTGGCATGGGTGTCGCCCGATCCGTAGAACTTGACGTCTGTGAGGAGGAGTCCGCGGATGATCCTCACGGTGTCTGGTTGGTATTGCGGGGGAAGTTCGGCGACCTGGAACGTTGGTGTGCGGCCGACTTCCCTGCCGTCGGTCGTGCGGTAGACGCGCAGCTCTTGGAGGCTGAAGTTGCTCGGCTGGGGGCTGCAAGAGAACAGCACGGCGGTCACATCACCAAGGCGCGGCACGGTGCCCCGGGTGATTCGCTGAATCTGCACCTGCCAGCGCTCATAGTCCCCGATACCGCTGCCTCTCGCGGTGCCTTTGCCGTTGCGCACTGTGACAGGCGCCGCCTTGCTGACGATGTCGTCACAGGTCAAATGGTAAGTGCGGTTGTTCCAGTCGGTGTTGACTCTGGAGGCCAGGAACTGCCCGCCCTGCGTGGTGGACTGGCCGGAGTAACAGTGGGGGGAGCCGGGGCACTTCACGTTCAGCGCATCCACGGTCCGGCGCGTGAGGTCCAGTGTCCCGGCGCGGTATCCGGTCCCGCAGATGGGATCCCGCTTCGGTTGGTCCGCCTTCGCGGCGACCGCGGACTCGAACGTCTTCCAGGTCGCGTTGATGGGCGGAGAGTGCAGATCGCTCTCCTCATTCAAGCCGTGCAGACCAAGGAAGTGCACCGGGCATGTCGCTGCGACGGCAGCTGCGGACGGCAGGCTCACGGAAAGCCCGGCAGGCACCACCAGAGCCGCGGCGAGGGCGATGCTTCGGCAGACGCTCCGTGTCATGTCCAGTGGCTCCGTATGTGCGGCGGCCCACCCCGAGCTGGACCCTCGGACTCTTCCAGAACACCACAGTGCTCGGCGTCGTGCACCCGGACCGCACTCCCTGCTGAAAGGCGGCCCCTGCCATCTACTCCGAGCTGCCCGCAGTCGGCGCTGTCGGAACGCTCAGGGCCGTCGCCCGGCGAGCGTTTTCCACAGGCGTTCGAACTTCGCTGTAGTCGGTCTCTGCCGCAACCCCGGTGTGTCGAGCCTCCTCTTTCCTTCGGACAGGGCCGGCTCGAACCTCGCGGTACCTCACGGGCGCGGCCGTGATGAAGGAGATCGCGGAATGCATCGCGGTGGACGCGGGCGCGCCGCCCGTGCGAGCCGGTCGGCTGATCGAGGAAACGATCCGGACGGCCGAGCAGTGCCTCGTGGATTCGGTGCGCGACCTGGGGATAGGGCGGCCCCACGTTTCGGAACCGCAGGTGGTGGGCCAGCGGTCCGGGGTGCGATATGCGGCTGCTGCGGCAGCGGTGCGAGGCCGGCATGGTCGCTCGCAGCCTGAAAACCGACCCCGCCCACCATGGGGCAGCAACTGGAGTACGAACGAACTCGGTCATCGGTCGGCTGAGGTACGAGGCGTATTTCCTGGCGGTCGCCCAGTCGCATCGTGGCGGCTGCGCGACCAAGCGTCCAGGTCTGGGCCCGTTATGTCTGCTTCAGGTGCTGGGTGAGATGTTGGAGAGTGCTCCAGGTGCGGGGGTCGATGCCGTCGCCGAGTAGGTAGTGGAGGGCGGGTGCGGCTGCGGCGCCGAGTTGGACGGGTGTGAGGTTGAGGGGTGGGCGGCGGGCGTGGGCGAGGCCGATGTCGCTGACCGCGTCCGAGCCCAGCGTGAACGAGACGGGGACAGGCGGGGTCTCGAAATGCGGGGGGATGGTCAGGTCGCGGTGGGCGGTCCGGAGCGAGGTCAGCATGGTGGTGAGGCCGTGCTGGGCGGTGAGGGTCTCGGCGAGCGGTGCGATCGTGTCCAGGGGGGCGGTCTCGTCCTTGCCGTAGCCGAGAGTGAGGGTGATGTCCTCCTCGACTCCGGCGGGGGTGCGGGTGATGCGGAGGGTGGCGAGGGCGGGGCGGTCGGGGTGGCCGACGGTGATCAGCCAGGTGGGCTGGGGTGCGCGGCTGCGGGCGAGGTCGGTCAGCTGGCGGGTGTTCCAGGGGAGGTTGACGGGTTCGGCGGTGCTCCAGCCGACGGGCGGGGTGCCGGTGAGGTGCTGCCAGGCGGTTTCCAGGGCGCGGCCGAGGGTGAGGTCTTGGTCGGCGGGGTGCCGGGTGCGCAGGGAGAGGATCAACTGGCGTTCGCCGCTGTCGGACGCCGGGGCGAAGGCCTTGGCGATGGAGGCAGCGCCGTTCTCGTCGCGGGTGGGGGCGAAGGCGCCGCCTTGCCAGTGGAGTTGGGCGCCGGAGAGACCGTCGTAGTAGCCGTGGTCGGGGTCTTGGATGACCCAGCGGTTGGGATGGCCGTGCAGGGCCGTGCGGGCGGGGAGGGTGAGGCAGGTCGTCGGTGGGGTGACGATCTGCAGGGCTCGGTCCTCGGCGGTCGCGGTGCGCAGGGCATCGGCCAGCCAGCTGGTCATGGCGATGAAGGGGCGGTCCTGGATGACGACCGCGGCCTTGTCGGTGAGGACGTCGACGGCCGGGGGTGCCGCGTCGGGTGCGGGGGCGGCGGTGGCGGTTTCGGGGGTGAGGGGGACGACGTCGGTGTGGGCGGCCTGCGGGGGCCAGACGGTGCCTCCCAGGACGGCGGCCAGGCGTCCGGCGAAGGAGCCGGCGAGTTGTTCGCCTTCTTCGACGGCGGTGGAGGCGCGGGCTTCCGTCCACCAGAACGGGCCCTCGGGAAGGGAGACTTCGTTGCCGAGCAGACGGGCGGCCTCGCCGGGGACCTGGACCAGAAGGGGTGCTTCGACGGAGAGCAGGGGGCGTCCGCCCGGGGCGCAGAGCTGGACGACGGCTCCCTCGGCGAGGGTGTTGATGCCCAGGTCGGGGCCGCCTGCGAGGAGCCCGGCGAGCACGGTGTGGATGTCGGGCATCTTCGGGGTGAGGGCGATGACGTCCTTGGTCACGGGTGCTCGTTTTCTGCGGTGGCCGCGGTGTCTTCGGCCTCGGTGGCGAGGGCGGTCTGGATGAGCTGGTGGCGCCGTCCCCGGCGGATGAGGGTGCCGCGTCCGGCTGGCTGGGTGGAGGCATACACGCCGGGGAAGAGCTGGCCCTCGGTGCGGTCGCCGGTCATGAGCAGGGCGGTGGTGCCGGTTTCGCGCAGGGTGGTCAGCAGGGGTTCGTACAGGGCGCGGGAGGATCCGGCGACCCGGCGGGTGAGGATGAAGTGCAGGCCGATGTCCTGGGCGGAGGAGACGTAGGGCAGGAACGGGGCCAGGGGCTGTTGGCCTGCGGTGGTGAGGATGTCGTAGTCGTCGACGAGGATGACGATCCGCGGTCCGGTGAAGGCCGGCCCGTCGGCGATCGCGTCGGGGTCGGCGCTCTCCGGCAGGCGTTTGTCCAGTTCGCCGGCGATGCCGGTGGCCAGTGCGGCGGCGAGTTTGGCGTTGTGGGCGTAGCCGCCGCGGTAGGGCTCGGGGATGACGCCGCGCAGGCCGCGCCGTGGGTCGAAGACGCCGAAGACCAGTTCCTGGTCGCTGTAGCGGTCGATGAGTTGCTGGCTGATCAGTTTGAGCAGGTTGGTCTTGCCGCATTCGTTGTCGCCGAGGACGAGGAGGTGCTGGTCGGTGTCGAACAGATCGAGGTGGGCCGGGGCGAGGGCATCCTGGTCGACGCCGAGCGGGATGCGGGTGGGCTCGGCGGCCGGTGAGGGCAGTTTGGCGGCGGGTAGGGCGGTGGGCAGTACCCGTACGGGGGCGGCGAGTTCGCCGTGCCAGCTGGCCCGCACGGTACGCGCGGCGCGTTCCAGGGCGGCGGCGAGGTCGTCGGTGTGGGGGAGGTTGTCGATGCGGGGCAGCGCCACCTGGGCGAAGAGTTTCCCGTCGGTCAGGACCCGGCCCGGGGTGTCCGGGGAGAGGGTTTCGGAGAGCTTGCGGTCGATGCTGGAGTCGGCCGGGTCGTTGAGCCGCAGTTCGATGCGGGTGCCGAACATGGACTGGGTGGCGATGCGGACGTCGTTCCAGCGGAGCATGCCCGCGACGATGTGGATGCCGTAGCCGCTGCCGCGTTTGAGGAGGTCGGCGATGGTGTCGTCGAGGTCGTCGAACTCGTCGCGCAGGGCGCCGAAGCCGTCGATGAGCAGCACGATGTCGGTGGAGCCCAGCTCGGACAACTGGCCCTTGGCGCGCAGGTGGCGCAGCTGGTCGACGGAGTCGATGCCGTGCTCGCGGAAGAGCTCTTCGCGGACGGCGAGCTGGGCGCGGACCTCGGCCACGGTGCGGGCGGCGCGTTCGTGGTCGGCGCGGCCAGCGATGCCGCCCACGTGCGGCAGCCCGGCCAGCGCGGACAGGCCGCCGCCGACCAGGTCCAGGCCGTAGACGGCGACGTCGTGGGGGGTGTGGGTGAGGGCCAGGGAGAGGGCGAGGGTGCGCAGCAAGGTGGTCTTGCCGGACTGCGGGCCGCCGATCACCGCGGCGTGACCGCCGGCGACCGTCAGGTCCAGCATCCACTGGCCCTGCCATTGCCGGGCCGGGTCGTCGAGCACGCCGAGCGGCACCCGCATCGCGCCCGCGCGCCCGGACAGGTGCAGTCCGTGCTCGGAGACCTGGACCGGCCCGGCGGCCGCGTCGAGGGTGACGGCGTCCGGCAGTGGCGGCAGCCAGATGCGGCGGGCCGGGGGTGCGGCGTCGGCGAGTTGGTCGACCATGGTCGACATGACGGTCGGGCCGGTCTCCCGCTTGCTGGGTGCGGGCTCCTCCGCGGCCTGGTTCTCGGGGCTGTCGAGGGTGTTGTACGTGGGGTAGGGCCAGGCGAGCGGTTCGTTGTCCTGCTCCTTGCGCAGGGTCGGGCCGCGGTAGGCGCCGGAGACGTAACCCGCTTTGAAGCGTTCGTACGTGGAGGTGTCGACCTTCAGGTAGCCGAAACCGGGCAGCGGCGGCAGGTGGAAGGCGTCCGTGGTGTCCAGCACGGTGCGGGACTCGTCGGCGGAGAAGGTGCGCAGCCCCAGCCGGTAGGAGAGGTAGGTGTCCAGGCCCTTGAGTTTGCCGCCCTCGATGCGCTGGCTGGACAGCAGCAGGTGCACGCCGATGGAGCGGCCGATGCGGCCGATGGACAGGAACAAGTCGATGAAGTCCGGCTTGGCGGTGATCAGTTCGCCGAACTCGTCGATGACGACGAACAGGTGCGGAAGCGGCTCCAGGTCCGGGCGGTCGGTGGCGCGGAGGGCGGCGTAGTGGCCGATGTCGGCGACGTTGCCAGCGTCCTTGAGGACCTGCTGGCGGCGTTTGACCTCGCCGGCCAGGCTGGTGTGGACGCGCTCGACGAGGCCGGCCTGGTTCTCCAGATTGGTGATCACTCCGGCGACGTGCGGGAGTTCGGTGAAGGGGGCGAAGGTGGCGCCGCCCTTGTAGTCGACCAGAACGAGGGCCAGGTCCTCGGGGGAGTGGGTGGCGGTCAGGGCGAGGACGAGGGTGCGCAGCAGTTCGCTCTTGCCGGAGCCGGTGGCGCCGACGCACAGGCCGTGCGGGCCCATGCCGAGCTCGGCGGACTCCTTCAGGTCCAGCAGCACCGGCTCGTGACGGTCGGTCAATCCGATGGGGACGCGCAGGAAGTCCCGCTCGCCGCGGGGCGCCCACAGCCAGGATACATCCAGGGCGGCCGGGTCCTCGATGCCCAGCAGGGCGGGGAAGTTCACCGGGCCGGAGACCGGGGTGCCCTCGGCCGCGGACTCCGCCGACAGCCGCAGCGGTGCCAGCATGCGGGCCAGCCCCTCCGCGCCCGCGGTACTCACCGCGTCCGACGTCCCGTACACGACAGGGCTGTTGGGTGTACGCAGGTCTTCGACGGTGACCTGGTCGCCGTGGACGGTGATACGGACGCTCACCTGGTCCGGTTCGTGGACCTGCTGCTCGAGCAGGTGCAGCACGGTGACGCCCATGTCGTGCAGGCCGATCGCGGCATCGGAGCGGGGCAGTTCGACGGCCGTCTCGCCGTACTCGTCGCTGACGACCAGCAGCCGGTCGGTCATGCGCAGTGCGTTCTTGTCCGAGAGGCCGCGGCGTACTTCGGCGGCGTAGGAGGCGCGGCGTCGCAGGTCGGGTGCGCACAGCTGGGCCAGTTGGGGCAGGCTCGGGGCGATCCGGCGGGCGGCCAGGGGACCGTCCTGCTCCTGCGTATCGAGGACGTGGGGCAGCCACTTGGCCCACTCCCACTGCGTCAGCCGGTCTCCGGGTACGCCAAGGGCGATGGCCACGTCGTCCGGGGCGTGGGTGACCGCGGTCTGGATCAGCAGGGCGCGGGCCACTTGCAGGACGCCGTCGCGGTCGCCGACGATGCTGACGTTGCCCGCCCGGTCCAGCGGCACGGTGAGCGGGAAGTCGCTGCTGGTGGCGTAGCGGGCCAGCAGCGCCCGCGCCTCGTTGAGCATGAACGGGTCCGGTGGGGTGAGGACACCGCTGCCGGCGTTCTCGCCGATCGCCAGCTGCTGCACGGGGACGTCGCCCGCGCCGACCCGCACGCGCAGAAAGTCCGCGTCCAGGCGGCGCCGCTCCCACAGCCGGGCCGGGTCGCGCACCAGGTCGTACAGCGCCTCCGGCGGCGGATCGATCACCCGTGCCTGCGTGCGGCGCTCCCGCTCGCTCGCGTTGAACTCGTCGCGGAACTCCTCCAGATACTCCAGGTAGCGCTCGCGCTGGGTGCGCCGGGTGCGCTGCGCCTTGCCCCGCTGGGACAGGAACAGGGCCACCGCGCCCAGCAGGGCGAAGACCAGCACGATCGCGCCGAGGGCGGCGAACTGGCTGGAGCGGATGACGGTCATCATGATGACCGAACCCATCACGCCGGCCATCGGCAGCAGCGCGGTGGCCGCGTTGCCCATCTTGCCCTCGGGCAGATTCGGCGGCGGTTCGATCGTGCGCGGAGCGCCCGGGGTGAGGGGCCGGGTGGAGCGGGCGGGCCGGTGGATCAGCTGCCGGCTCATCGCACCGTCACCGCCCGCCGCATCGCCTCGGCGGCCAGCCGGATGGCGGCATCCCGGGTGGCCTGACCCAGCAGGGCGGTGTGAATGGGGCCTCCCGCGGCCAGATGGCGGTCGTAGGGCAGGGGCACGACCGTGACTCCTGTCTCCCGCAGATGCGCGGCAGCGTCCTTTGAATCCAGCGTCATATCGGGGGAGTTGGCGCTCAGGGCGACGACGGTGGTGGCCAGTGCGGAGTGTGGCAGCCGGCCCAGCCAGTCCAGCACGATGCGGGTGCCGTTGACGCCTTCCGCCGTCATCGGCGCGACCACCACCCGGGCGTGCGCGGTGTCCATCGCGGTACGGGCCACCTCGCCCGGCAGGGTCTCGCAGTCCACCACGGTCACCGCGAAGTAGCGGCGCAGCGCCAGGGTGACCGTGCGGTAGGTGCGTACATCCAGAGGCGCGCCGACCCGTCCCTGGCTGGCGGGCAGCAGCCAGCCGCCGTCGGCCACCGGAACCAGGTAGCCGGTGACGTCGGTCAACTGCATGGCAGGGCTGAGGATGTGGGCGAGATCCGCGCACGACCAGCGCACCGACTCCGCTCCCATCCGCACCGGCAGGGTGCCCAGCGCGGCATCCGCCTCCAGAGTCAGGACCGGGTCGTGCCGGTAGTGGTTGAACGTCCGCCCGAGCAGCGCGGAGACCGTCGACTTGCCCACGCCACCCCTGATCGACGTCACCGCGATCACGCGCCCGGTGGTGACCGGCTGCTGCAACTCCCGGGCGATCCACGTCTCTTCGGCCACGTCCCGGGCGGCCGACGACGTGAGGTTACGCAGCGTGCGTCCGGTGCGGCGGGCCACCGAGTCCCCGTGCTGGGGGCGGCCCAGGGCGTGCGCGAGCCGCGGGTCGATCGTCGGCACGGACTCCGGAGTGTGCGCGGGAAGACGGGGATCACGGGACGGCCGGACGGCGGGTTGTGACGGCGGGGCCTGGGCCGGGTTCGGGTGCTGAGGCTGCGGGGAGTCCGGGGAGGCAGCGGGATCTGGCTGAGCGGGCGGCTCGTGTGGCTCTCGCGGCTCCGGAGCGGAGTGCGCCAGGCGGAGCCGCGCGGTGGGCTCCGGCGACCCGGCGGCGGGCCTGGCCGCTTCGTCCGGCGCAGCTTGCTGCTGCCCCAACTGCCGCAGCACATCCCGCTGCCAGTTGCCTCCCTGAGTCATGACGTACCCCTACGCGAAGGTGTCGAGCAGACGCCCGTACACACCGAACGCCCCGATGACCAGCGGGAACAGGGCGATGACGCCCACCGACTCCACTACGTCGCCGAAGCGCCGCAGCCGTACTCGCACATGCTCGGCGGGCTGCACGACCAGCACCACCAGCGGCAGGACGGCCAACGTGACCAGTACGGAAAGCGGCCCCGCAGGCCCGGAGTGTTCCAGCCACACCCACACGAGCCGGACGGCAACCACGGCGCCGGCCCCGAACAGCACCACGACCTCCGCGACCAGCGGGAAGGCCCGCGCCCGCAGCACCAGCACGACCGTGACGGCCGCCGCGAGCAGCACCGTCCACGTCGAGGGCGCGCGCAACACGAAAAGCCCCGCCGCCATCGCCGACACCGCCAGAACCACGGTCGCGAGCACCAGGCCACGATGCGTGGCACTCAGCGCGGCACTCACCTGATACCGGCTGACGGACGTGCCGCCGGAACGCCGGTCATCCAGGCCGGAGAGTCCGGACGCCATCAGCGCCAGCCGCGGCAGCACCCCCAGGACGACGACCGAGACGACTGCCAGCAGGGCGCCCACCCGGGCCTGCTCCACGGACGTGCCGGCGCCGGACTGCATGGCCACCGCCGCCTGCCAGCACACCACGCACCCCGCCACCGCGGCGGCACCCAGCAGCCCACCGCGCCCGAGCGCCGTGAACCAGCCCAGCAGAAGCAGCGCCACCACGACGGCGCCCGCCACGCCGGCCAGCCGCAGCCCACCGGACCAACCATGGGCGTCGGCCAGCGTCCACGCCCCGAACACCCCGAGCACGCCACCGGCCACCAGCAGCGTGGTGGCCAGCCCGCGCTGCCCGGCCCGCCCGAACAGCGCCCCGGCCAGTGCCGCCACCGCGGCGACCGCCAGCAGGGCACTGCCCACCGCCGACAGCGCGAACGCACCGCGGGCCAGGACCCCCGCCACCACAGCCCAGCCGACCGCCGCGACTCCCGCGACCACGCGCCGGGCCGCCGGGTTCCATCGCCAGCCGCGTACGTCCAGATCGTCGGCGACCTCATCGGTGACGTCATGCACCACGGGCGCCGCGGGGGCATCCTCCAGCCGCACCAGCCGCAAAACGGCCCCGTCCGGAACCCCGGCCGACTCCAGCGTGCTGTCGTGCGCGAGCGCCGAACCGTCCGCGGTCACCAGATGCCGCAACTCGGGTCGGGCCGACACCCGGTCGTCCAGCAGCCGCATCACCTCGGGCAGCAACAGCCCGACCGGTTCCTGAGAGGGGAGTACGAGATCGACGCGCCGCCGCTCGCCGACCAGAGTGACCCGGCTCAGAGCGATCCGGCTCGACGGCGTCGAACGGCTCAGGGACCCCGCAGATATCACGCGTTCGAACCTATCATCGAGTCATCGGGCGGCAGTTGGGGGCGTCGAGACGGAAGGCGAAGGCGAGGGAACCGAGTTGCCGTACGGGCTCTTCCCCATCACCCGATGCGAAACGAACGACCACCCCACACACCCGGCACACAACACCGCCGCCACCACGATCCCGGCGAACACCTTCCCCAACCGCTCGTCCACCGACCGCCGTTGCCGCTGCGCCCCGAACAACACGGCATCCCGCAGCCGCCGGCGCCGAACCGACACCGACTCCAGCAGTTGGCTGTCGTAATCCTGGGCTGCCACAGATATCAGTTGTCCGTTCCGTCTGCTCGGGTGTCCCGCTGCTCAGGTGTCGTACTCGCCCACCCAGCTGCGCTTCAGCAGGTGCTTGGGCAGGTACTCCGACTCGACCTCGATCGGAATGTCGGCGTCATAGGCCATGCAGGCAATGGCCAACGGGCCGAGGGCGACGAGACCCTCGCCGCTCAGGGACCGTGCTTCGTCGGCGGTCCAGTACTGCTTGTGCCAGGTGAGAGCGTCGACCAGGGCCGCGTTGAACTGCTCAGCGTCTTGCCGTTGGTAGCGGTGGAACAGCTCGAGGGGCGGGTAGAGGATCTTCAGCATCAGCTCGGTGCTGGCGATCTGTGTGGTCTCGGGGTCGGTACCGTTGATCGCGGTGACCAGGGTGTCCCAGGTTTCCCGCCGACGGAACCAGGCGTTCTGCAGGGTCTCCACCCATGCGTAGATGTACTCGTCGAATTCCGCGCCGGACGCGCGGAGGAACGAGATGGGCACCCGGGCCAACCGGTCGAGGCGCTCGTTTTCGCGGCAGATCGCTGCCAAGTAGTAGGAGGTGAGCCAGTCTCCCGCGTGCAGATACTCCTGAGGTCCCGTCGCGGGAAGGTTCTTCACCTCGCCCCTGCTGCCGATACGGCACGACACGGGCCCTTCGGCCGCAGTGCCCGCGGTGAACAGCGCGGAGCCGACTTGCATGGCCGTGACCCAGGCCTCCCATGTCGGAAACTCCGATGCCGTGGGGTCCGTCAGGCAGTACCACTTCGCTGTGGTCAGCGAGTAGTCAAGGGCATCGAAGCGGTCGAACTCCGACGTTTCGAGTTCGTCGAGCACCTCCTCGGTGCTCTTGATGATCGGTGCCATGGCTTCGGCCGCGTTGTCCGTGCGGAAGTCGTGGCGGGGGATGCGCGTGACCACTTGCCCTCCTCTCACTTGATCTTCAAATGCTCCAGCACGGCACCAGCGTAGGCGGAGCCGTCGGGGTCTTTCGCCTTCACCAGGACGTACTGCAGCTTGCCCTCCTTCAGCGCGTCACGGAGCTTCGTTGCGATCTCGGCGTCCCTCCCACCGCGTTTCGTCATCTCGCCAAGGAGCGTGCGGATGTACAGCCTGGTGCCCTGCTTGACCCTCAGGCCCTGGGCCCCGCCGTCATCGCCGAGGTGTGGCTTCGCAGGGTTCGGAGGATCGGCACGCCCATGGCGCCAATCGAGGTTCCCCGCCGGTGCCTTTGCTTCGACGATGAGGTATCCGTCATCGAGCTTGTACACCTGGTCGAACATGTTGGCACCCGTGGGTGTCTTCGGCAGTTGAACTAGCTCAGCCGTCGGGAACTCGTGGGGCACCACGTGCAACGCGGCAGCCTTCTCGCCGAGCGCCTCGGCGATCTTGCTGTTGTTGGGCAAGTCGCCGAGCTGCTTGGCGTACGCCTTCTGCGCCTTCGTGAGAGCTTCCGTTGCCTCGGCGGTGGGTGTTTCCTTGACCGCCGCTGCCGCGTTGGTGAGCTCTATGGACGCCTTGCGGTTCGCCGCTGCCTTGTCGAGTTCCGGCAGATTCCCCTCAGGGACCGTGTCCGTATCGAGCGGCTTCGACCCGAACTTGGCCTCCGACGGCCCGCTCGGCAGGTTGTGCTTGGCGACCAGCTTGCCCTCAGCGTTCAGGGCCAGCTCGGGAAGCTCGACGCCGTCCACTACTGTGGCGACGCTCTTGCGGCGGTAGATGGAGTCGTAGTGCTCCTCACGCCATGCAGGGTCCTCGTTCGCCTTCCGAACGAGCTCGTCCTCGATCTGCTTCCGCTCTGCAGCGGTGAGCTCCCGTTCACCGCCGTTCCCGGCGCCCTCGTCCGCCTGGTTCGCGGGCGGGGGCGGCTCATCGCCTGCGCGACCCGCATTGCCCACGGCGTTGTCGCCGGTCCGGCCGAGGCCGTCCGGGCCGCTGCCGCTGCCGCTGCTTCCGCGGCCGCTGCCGGTTGCCGCCCCTCCTGCCGGTATCTCGCGCGACCCTCGCGGTGTATCACCACCACCGCCTCCGGCAGGAGTGTCGTGGCTGGCCTGTGGCGGAAGGTTCTCGCCGGCGTGGGCGGTGGCCTCGGGCACCCGGGGGCCGGCGCCGACCAGGGCCGGTTCCCGCTGGGACGGCGCTTCCTCGGGGGCCGTCCGCTCGGCGGCAGACTTCTCGGGCGGGGCGGTCTCATTGATGCGGTTGCCCTCGGCGTCGACCCGGATGAACTCGCCGTCCTCGACGCGGGCCTTGAAGCCGCCGTCGAGCTCGATCACGCTGTGCACACGCTGCACATCGGCCGTGGCGCCGGCGCCGGTCCGGATCTGCGCCGTGAGCTCGGCGACGGTCGGCAGCTTGCTGATCGCCTTGCCGCCCACCGTGAGTCCGGCCGAGAGCGGGTCGGCGTATGTGCCGATCTTCGCTCCGATGCCGGCGGCCTTGGCCCCCGCCCCGGGCTTGCTGCCCTTGGCGACGACTCCCAGGGGCCCGGCGCCCAGCGTAAGGAAGTTGAAGGTGGTGGTCCCGGCGGCCTGGACCGGGTTCTCTCCCCACTGGTCCCAGGCGACAAGGGACTTGGCGAACTCGCCGGCGGCCTTCTTCTGCCGCTGCTCGGTGGCGCTCTCCTCGTCCGGGCCGATCGTATGGTCCATGACCCAGTCGTAGGGGGTCATCGTGTACTGGCCGATGCCACTGACGACGTCGCCGAGGTTGCCCCAGGCGTCCTTGGCCGAGCCTCCGATGCCGAAAAGATGGCCCAGACCCTGGAGGGCGTGCAGACCGCCGTCGATGACGAAGCCGTCCCACACGAAGTGCTTGACGTGCTGGTGGACCTCCCACGCGTGGTAGGACTCGCTGACCGGGCTGCCCCAGGGCGTCTCCTTGGCCTGCTTGAGGAGCTCGGCGTCATAGCCGTACATCACGGTCTTGCCGGTCGACTTGTGACTGCCGTCGTCCTCTATGAACTTCGGGCCGCCCACGATCGCCGAAATCGTGGTGGCGGCCCGGCGCTCTGCCTCCCGGAAGGCACTCTCCGCCTCGGCCACACCATTCATGAGCCCTTGGTGACGGCTGATCTTGTCCCCGTCGTAGGTCCACTCGTCGTCGCCCTCGACACTGTCGACGAACGCGATGGCCTCCACCTTCAGCTGCTCCAGCCGCTTCGCGAGCGGACGGGCCTCGATGGAGAAGGTGTCCAGAGCGTCGGCCACCGTCTCCAGGTCCGCGGCGAAGGTGTCGGCCCTGTCCATCACCGGCTGGGTGCTGGCGAACAGGTCGTCGGCCTCCGGCGCGGTGTAGTACGCCCCCAGCATCTGAAAGCGGGAGTGCACGTCCCCGCCGCCGTTACGGATCCCGACGGCGTCGCTGCGCAGCCCGGAGACGGCCTTGTCCAACTCTTCGAAGTCGCCGGTGAACTGCGGTATGCCCGCCGGATCGATCATCTTCACTTGTGAGTGCTCTCCTTGCGGGCCGCTTCCAGGAGGGCCTTCACATCAGGTGCCTTCTCCGCCTGGCGCTGGGCATTCGCGGCCTGTTCCAGCGACCCGGCCAGATAATGGTTGGTCGCCTCGATCGCCCCGTTCACCGACTTGGCGGCCCGAGCCCCGAGGAAGAGCACATCACCGGCGGTCCTCTCCACGAACAGCGACAGAGCCGCGCCGATCGGACCGACGGGTGCGCACCCGCTGTCCGCCGTGCTGATGGTTCCGGCCCAAGTGGCCGCGCTCTCCACATCGGTCCCGTACGCCTTGACGTCCTTGGCCACATCGTCCATCGCGAGCCCCACCAGCGACGTCACCGAATCCACCCCGGACGGCGAGATGTCCCACGCAGGCATGCCAAACCCCCTACCAATCCCCGTAGTTCCGCCCCTGCTGCTCCGCGAAGCCGGTCAGCCGATGTTGTCCACCGCGGCCCGTGCCTTGGCCAGCGTCGACTGGGCGGTGCCGTCGTTCTGCTCCAGCGTGGTGCGCACCAGCCGGATGATCTCGCGGACCTCGTTGGCGGCGGTGTTCCAGCGCATTTCCTTGCCGTGGTACTCATCCGAGACGCCGTCAGCCTGGTAGTCGGCCATCGCGGCCTTCACCGCCCGGTCCCGGTCACCGAGCACCCGCTCCAGATTCCCGATCACGGTCTGCAGGCTGCCCTGTACGTCGCTGGAGGCGCCGGTGTCGTACGAACGGCGGTCCTGGTTCTGCCCCATCGCGAAACGTTTCCCCTCGTTCTCGTCCGGTGCCGGTCAGCGTCCGCCGAAGCGGGCGGCGTCGAAATTGGCCAGGCCCATGTTCTGGTTGGCGTTGTCGCCCTGCTCCAGATCGCCGGTGCCGAACGCCTCGTCCATGCCGGACTGGCCGCCCAGGATCGCGCCGAGCGAACCGTTCAACGCCGCGGTGATCTCATCCGCGCGCATCTTGAACGAGTCGAACGCCACCTTGCCGGAGCCGTTGAACTTGCCCTCCAGCGGCTCCGCCGCCTGGATCAGCCACGTGATCAGCGTGCCCAGGTCATCACTGGAGCCGACCGTGCTCTTGCCGAGGTCGGACAGGGTCGTAGACCCCATGTCGAACTTCATGCACCCACCCCCGTAAGTCTCGTGTGCGCCGCGGCCCTCGAATCGCCACAGCGTCCTCGCGCGTCACGCACGTATCACCGTACATCGAACACCCTCTCCCACAACTCGTTGCAGACGCAACGCAGTTGGGGCGAAGTGGCGTGATCTATCCCATGGCACTCCCGCGCTCATAGGCAGGCAAGCCGGGTATCAGGCGATGGGATCCAGGGAACGCAGCACTTCCAGCAAGCCGCGAACCGGGGCGAGTTCGCTCTCCGGGAGTGGATCCGGGCTGAAATGCATCAGTCTGTTGCGGAAGTCCGCGCATTCTCTGAGCGAGCCGAGGACGAGGTCTTGGTCGGCGTCCCAGTCCAGGGCCTGGTAGTGCTCTTCCGGAGCGAGAACGAAGCGGTACTCGCCCAAGGTGAGATCGTCAGCCGTACGGACTCTGTTGCGGCGGTGCGGCCGCAGTTGGGAGTGGAGCATCTCCGGCGTGAGCCCGCCGTGGTCCATGGCCCGGTTGAGGAGGCGTCGCAGCCGTTGCTCGAGCTCTTCAAGGAGGATGAACGGTTCGATACGGATGCCGAACTGAGCGGTGAGATCCGACGCGGTAACGATGCCGGTGATGGTGTGCTGGTCGTCGCGGACGAAGGCGTACCCATTCTGCTGGATCTGGGGAATCAGCGGGAGGAGCTCGGCTTGGCCGTGCAGGTCAAGCGGAGAAGACGTGGTGACATCGGCAAGCGTGAGGGGTGTACCGGACATGCGGGCTCGGCCGATCGACTCCCAGGTGACGGCTCCGCACAGCCGCCCGTGCTCATCCAGCACGGGCAGCTGCGAGAAGTCGTGGTAGACCATCGCAGTGATGGCCCTGCGCAGCGTGTCACGGGGGCTCACGGACACCACGCCGCCGGTCGCTGAGGCCAGATGGCTGATCCGGTACGTGAGCGGTGCCTGCTCCACCTCGTCATCGGGGACATCCTCCACAGTCAGGAGGGGCTGGTCCGGGCCGGGTTCGGCACCGGTACGCAGCAGCGTGACGGTGTTGTCGATACTTCCCGTGGTGATCGGAGGGGTAGCCGTCAGTCCCTTGTCCGCCAGATCCGATTCGATTTGATCGACGATCGCGGAGCCTCGGCGCGAGGCACCCCAAGCCTCCAGGAGGTTGCGGATCGTGATGACCAACGGTTGATCCGCTGGAGTTGTCGTAGCTGCGTCGAGGAGCTTGGCCGAGGAGGCGAAGGTGGGGCTGTCCGGTGCGGCGTCCCCGCCCCCGGGATCCTCGCCGGTTTCGAGCAGGGCAGCAATGCGGTGGGCGGCGTTAAACCGGCGCAACTCGAAGACCGTCAACAGCGACCCCATGCTGTCGAGCAGATCCTGCCGTATGGCTGCACGCTCCAGGTCGGTACGTATCCATTCCACCTGCCGGGTGTGCTGTAGCCCTGGCTCCACCCCTGGGCGGAAGACGTAGTTGCCGGTGACTCGACCGAGCGCCAGCTCCCTCGATCGCCGCGGCAGCACCACCAGGTCGCCGACGCTCATCTCGTGGCGGAAGCGCCACAGCTGCCCCACCCAGTTGCCGATCACCCGCGGGCTGTAACCCGGATATGTCGTCTCCAATATGGTGCGCAGATCCTCACGATTCTCGGCATCAGTGATGTCGTCGGTGACTTCCGGCCACCCGGCAGCGACGATGCCCCCGGACAACACGGGTTCCTCGCGCTCGCCGTTACTGCCGGCCCTGACCATCCACGCACGCATCCTGCGTCCCCCTCGTCCGCATCCGTCAATGTGGGTGATCCTAGTGAACTGAACTGTGCTTCCTAGGAGCGGAGTTGAGTGCCTCAAGTGCAGCCGACGACAGTGGCGTTGGCCAACGCGATGCGCTCGATCCGGTCAATGGGTTGTGCACGTCCTCGGCCGTGATCGGCGCCGCGTAGGGCACCTTCCAGATGCGCGCGGTACAGGTCGGTGCCGACGATCTTGGTGTCACGGAGGACGGTCTCTGTCAGGAGTGCCATTGCGAGGCCCGCCCCTGACAGGTCTGCCTGGGACAGGTCGAGCTTTGAGACGTCCAGAGGAGCGTCCGTCTGCTCGATGATCGAATTGACGCCGTCGCCCATCACTCGCGTCCGGAGAGGTCTTGCAGGTTCTCCAACGTTGGCGCTGCTCGCTGTGAGCCTTGCACGACGGTCCCCGACTGTGAATCGCCGGTCCATGACGCCAGTTCACGCAGTGCTTGGGACGGCGACAAACCGCGCTTCCGTGTGTCGCTCAGACGGGTCAGCCACGCTGCACCGGCATCGAGCGCTACATCGCCGGCAGGAGTACGCGGCTCATAACCTGCAGCATGGTCGCTGTCGGCTGCCCAGACATAACCGACGACGTTGCCTTCAAGCGCCACTTCCACAAATTCGACTGGCGAGTCGGTCTCTGTCTCAAACTGCACGGCATCTGACGGGAGTTGCTCCCGAAGCCTCTCGGATCGGTGCGGGGCCTCGAACCTGTACCAGGAATCCAGCAGGTCCGGATCCTCGTCCGGCAGGTCTTCAAACCCATCAACCGTCGGGATGCCATACGAAGTGGGGTCTCCGGGAATGATTTCAGCCTCGGTCAACCGCGTGATGCTCGAAAGGGCAGAACTGAGCCGCGGGGCGTTTTCTTCTTGAACCTCAGGCTGCTTGTGCCCCCGCAAGTCGTGGGACATCCAAGCGTCCGAGAATGTGTGAAGGGTCACCGTCCCCGCGCCGCTGGCCCACGCATCGACCGAGATCATGAACAGCTTCCCGACAGGGCGCGGCTCGCCCCTACGCCGGCAGACTCCGGGCACGGAGAGGTCAATGGTGATCACGCCGGCACGCTCGACGTGGTCCACCGACTGCAGGGTGCGGCACAGTCCACTGTCCGCGACAACGCCAGGTACCCGCACACCAACCCTCTTCAGGGTGATCAAGGCGCTGCTGTCCTTGGCACTGATGACGTTGTCGGCCTGTGCGTGCCCAGTGGCGATGTCGACGGTCTGCAGAACCCCCCATACATCGAGCGCCCTCTGTGCGCACCGCACCGCAAGGTCATCGCTGGAGATCTGTGTTCTGGTCTCCCAGGACCAACAGCCAACTGGAACCGTCGTGATCACAGAACACCTCACGGGTCGACCTTGGAGCCTGGCGGAATCAGTGTGTTTCTCAGGTGGAGAATTCGCCCAGCCAGCTGTGCTGGAGAAGACGCTTGGGCAGGTAGTCGGATTCGACCTCCGTGGCGGTGAGCTTCTCCACCAGCCCCGGTCGCCGCAGCCAGTACGTCTGCAGGTGTCCACCCAGTGGTAGATTCCGCGTGCTGCTCGGCCTCGGGCCCCGTCTGCAGTTCATACCGGGCATGGTCATTGCCGTTCTCGCAGGCGCCGGGCCGTACCGACACCGACTCCAGCAAGTGGTTGTCGTACTCCTTCGCCATCACCAGCGCTTAAGGCTGGCGGGCGTGGGATCCGCCACCTTGTCGGAGAGCTTGCGTCACCATGTGACGTACCTGCTCGTCACCAATCGAGGTCAGGTAACCACCGAGCTGTTGCACTTCTGGAGATTGCGAGCGGTGAAGAAGCGAGATTGCGTGCACCAGCGTGCGATGCGACGGCGCAACACTCAGTACGTCCATGACCAGCTTTGCGGCAACGCGTCCGTCGACGAGCGCCACCGCACATGCCAAGTCAACAAGTTGAGTCGCGACGTCGAACCTTTGGAGTTTCTGAACGGCGAGGGATGCGACTCCTCTTTCCACCGTCTCAGCGATGTCGCCAAGGAGCGTGCTCACTGAGGTGCGGTCGATGATCTGCGAGAGCGGCGACGAGGAGGAGGCCGCGCCCGTGGCAGTCGTCGGCTGCGGCACGCCAGTCCCGAGTTCGGCTTCAAGGCAAAGGAAGGGAAGGCGATCCAGCAGTGCCGGGACCGGATCACCGGTCTCGGAGGTCATCAAGCACGAGAACTGGCGAAACCAGCATCCCCACGGGCGCGTTGTCGCTCACGTCGCCCGAGGGCGATGTCCTCGAGATCGCACAGCTTCGCCGACAAGGTCGCCACGGTCGCCGAGGCACTGACCACGTACGCGGTCGAGGTCACGCCGATCATCGCCCGGCTCAAGCGGCTGCAGGCCGAGGCGGCCACCTTCGTGGCCGGCCTGAAGACCGACTCGCAGTACGAGCACGCGTGGAAGCGCATGGACGCGCTGAAGGACCTGATCAGCAAGGAGCAGCCCCAGGTCGCGTGCATAGAGGTGGGCGAGCAGTCGGCGGAAGCTGAGCGAACAGGTCGAGTCGCTCTGAGGCCGCCACGTCGCGCGGCTCGCGGTGACCGAGGAGATGGCCGATGCGCTGCTCGCCCACGAGGTCGCGGGCCGCGGACACGCGGAGGTACTCGTCGTCGACCTTGGTCTGCGTTCCGCCGTGGCGGAGTGCCCGATCTGGTGGGCCCGCGACAACGGCCTCGCGAGCTCGGCGACCGGAGTGCGACGCCGCGCATCTTCGCCCTCCGGCATCGTGCCCGACGGCATCGACGACCTGGTCACCGACGACATCGACTGGGCCGGAGACAGCACGATCCTCCTCTCCTATATCAAGGGCCGCACGGCAGCCGAGAGCCTGAACCTGCCGCGCCGGGCCGTGCGCCTGCTGGAGCAGTGGCTGGCGCACTCCGCTCTACTGAGAAGCTTCTGCACACCAGTTGACCAGCGACGTCTGTGGCTGGCCCTCAGCCGGCCGGGACACTTCGCGGTCACCGCCGGGACCGGTGCGCGCGTCACCGTCCAGCGGTGGGTCGTGCGCCACCAGATCCTCGGCGAGGACGGGCGCCCCTTGAAGATCCACCGCTCCCGGATCCGCACCACCCACCAGGCGATGCGGGACAAGACCGCCTGGACCGGCAGCGGCCGGGCGACGATCGACCCGAACCACACCCCGGCGGTCGAAGGCGACCACTACCTGACCGCCGTCACCCCCGCTCAGCAAGGCGCCGTCGAGACCATCATCGAGGACGCCCAGCACGACATGCTGCGACGCTCTCATCCTCCCACCGTGATCACAGAAGAGGACGCGGCCGTACTGGCCGAGGACTATCCGCAGCTGATCGCGGCCATGGACCTGGACGACACGGCGATCGCCGAACTGGTCGGCGGGCAGCGCGATGTGTTCACCGCTGCATGCGGCGACCAGCTCTCCGGGCTGCACGGTCCGAAGGGAAAGCCCTGCCCGGCCCGCCCGTGGGTCTGCCTGCTCTGCCCACTGGCGGTCTTCGCCCCACGGCACGCGGTCAACCTGCTGCGACTGAAGGCGTTCTTCTCCCGGCAGTGGCAGCAGATGCCCGCCGCCCAGTTCATGGCCGTCTTCGGCCCCTATGCCGCCCGCATCCAGCAGGTCCTGGACCGTTTCGCCCCCGGCGTCCTCGCCGCGGCCGCCGCTGGTGTCGCCGACCGGGATGACGAACTGCCCCTGCGTCCAGAGGAGCTCACCGCATGACCACCCCCGCTGCCGTCTCCTCCTTCGACGGCCATTCCGCGGTCTTCGCCGGCACCGACGTCTGCCGCGAGGCCGGCCTTGCCCTGCCCGGCGAGGCGAACCGCCCGCGCTTCGAGGACGACATCTGGGACTTCACCCACGTCATCGGTCTGCCGGCTCAGATGGCCCGATGCACGCGGCGCTTCGACTTCGCGGCCATCACCGATGCACGCTGGCGGCTGGTCGCCAAGGAACTCGTGCTGGCGATGCTCACCCCCAGACACGCGTCGGTTATCCCTCTGCCCCGCGCCTATCGCACCGCCCTGCACCTGAACACCTGCGCGGGCCGACTGGGTGAACTCACCCGATTCTTCGCCTGGTTGGGAGACCAGAAAGTGCCCGGCCTGGAACAGCTCGACACCCGGCTCTGCGAGGCTTACCTGGCCCACCGCCGCTACGTGCTCGACGAGCACGGGGCCGCCGTCGGCGAACAGAGCCCCGCAACCAGACGCTCGGCCGCGCAGATCGTCGTCGACCTCGTCAATTACCGCGAACTGTTCACCGCCGACCGTGTCCCTGCGGATCTGCGGCCGTGGGGTGGTGCCACGGCCTCAGCGGTCGCCGAGATGCCCTGCGGGCGGTCCCAGAACAAGACCGCACCGGTTGAGGACAGCGTCCTGCAGCCGATGCTCGCCGCCGCGCTCTATCTGGTCTCCGCCCTCGGCCCCCACGCCGTTGAACTCGCCCGGGAAGTACAGGAAACCGACCGCACCTCGTCCTGCAAGGCGAAGGGGCTCCGCCCGGCCGGTCCCGCACCGGTGGCCGAGTTCACGAACCTACTGGCCGAGTACGAGCGAGCGTGCACACCCCTGCCGATGCTGGCCGAACACCACATCGCCGACCGGCTCGCTGACGGCTGGGATCCCGATGATCGGCTGCTGCCGGTGGCCACAGGTGTTCTGGCCCGGCAGGCCGGAGCCAGCCAGTTCTGGTCACGATGGCTCCCGGCTCTTCGCGGACCACTGGAGGCAACCCTCGCCGTGGTGGGAGTGGAGAAGGTCTTCGGCCGTGAAGTGGCCAAGGTCAGGGCAGCAGACGGGGCATCCTCGCTGGCCTGGACACTTCCCCTGCACCGGCTGGAGGCTGTTGCCTTGGTCGGAATCGTCCGCACCGCCGCGATCACCACGCTGGCTGCGGTCTCAGGAATGCGCGCGAGTGAACTGATGGAGCTGCGGATCGGCTGCCGCCGCCCGCCCGAGGAGCCCGTTCCCGGCCTCACCCGGTTCAGGATCGCCAGCAAGGTCGTCAAAGGCCAGCCACTCGGCGGGACCGAGGACGAATGGGTCGTCGTCGAGCCGGTCTATCGCGCCGTCGAACTCGCCGAGCAACTGCACGGCAGCCCGCAGGACGGGGCCTTGCTGTTCGGCCGGTTCGCTTTCGACGTCCGTTACCGATGGTTCAGGAACTGGGTCAACTCCCGCTCCGGGCAACGGCTTGGGCTTGCGTCCATCCCTGACGGGCCCGTGAATCTGAGGATGCTGAGGCGGACCCTGGCTCTGGAAATGGCCTACCGGCCGGGCGGAGTCCTGGCCTCCAAGATCCACCTCAAGCACATTGCCGTGGCCACGACGGAAGGCTATGCCTCTCGCCCCGGCGGGGCCCAGGCCGAGCTTCTCGCCGAGGTCAACAAGCACGAGAGCGACCGCAACCTCGGCCTCATCCTCGCGGAGTTCCGAAACTACCAGCAAGGCATCCTCCCAGCGGGCCCCGGCGCCCGCAGCCTTACCGAGTTCTTCGCGCACATCGACGCCAAACTCGACGCGACCGCCGCGAAGGCGCCGAAGACCCAGCGCAGTGACCGCGACGTGCTCAACCTGCTGACCAAACGCGCCAAGGTCCTCCACCTCGGCCCGGCGAACTACTGCTGGTTCACCGACCCGTCCCGGGCGCTCTGCCTCAAACTGGCCGGCACCCCGACAGCAGACCATCCACTGGTCGGGATGTGTGACTCAGCCCGCTGCCCGCAGGCCACCCATCACCCCTGTCACCGCCCTGTCTGGGCCGAGCACGCCGAACGCACCGAGATCTTCCTCGGCCAACTCGGCACCACACGCAAGACCGAACGCAACCGGCTCCAAGCCGACCACGACCGGGCCCTCCGCGTCGTCGCCGAAATCGACGCCGCCAGCACCACGGACGAGGAATCCGCATGAGAATCTCCGCAGCCCAGCGGACCGAGAACGAGAACCGCATCCGGGCCGCCATGGACCGGCTCCTCCGAGGCGAAATGCCGCCCGGCGGAAAGTGCGACATCAAGACTCTCGCCAACGAGGCCGCCGTCGACCGCACCGCGTTCTATGGCACCCGCCCTTACGCCCGCCTCCGCGTCGAGTTCGAACGACGGGTCCAGGCACTTCAAGACGCCGGCGAGATCCCCGACCCTCGCGAGGCCCAGATCACCCGGCTCAAGGCAGAAATCACCAAGCTCCGGGAACGGCTGGCCCAGTCAGAGCAGACGATCGAAGAACTCACCGACTTCCGCGGCCAGGCCCTGGCCCGGCTCGCCGCCCAGCACGAAGAAATCATCCGGCTCCGCGAAGCCGTCGTCGGCACAACCCAGGTCAGCCACCTGCCGCCACCCCGAACCACCGTCATCGGGACATGCAGCTGATGCCGCATACCCGACCGGATGCTGGCTCTCACATGGTGCGAGTTGGACCTCACCAGCGATCAGATCGACGCCTCGTCGGTCAGCGAAGGCATGGCGCACGGACGCAGGATCATGAGCGAGTTTTCCAAGGTCGCCACCATGGCAAAGGGGAAGCGGTCCAGCTCAAGACAGAGTGCGACGTCATCAGGATGGACTCCTTGACGCACACCCTCCGTCAGCTCGGCGGCGGCGCGGGACTCGGCAGCGCGGCGGAGGAACTCAGCAGCATCTGTCCCAGCCTCGGTGGCTCTCCGAGCGATGTATTGAGCGCACGCCAGGTCTTCATCGGCCTGCCCATCTTCGCCAGTGACCACGAACGTGACACTGTCACTCTTGCGTGTCCGCAAGAGCCGAGCCGTTGCCTCCGCCACCACGAAGCCGGCGCACAGCACCAGCGACGCCTCCTTGACCGCAAGGGCACCGACCGTCCCTGCCGTGGTCTTCTGCACGACGGTCCGTCCGCCAAGGTCAACAGACCGCAGCAGGCCCGGCGAGTTGACCAAGTCGAACCCGGGCGCGGGCGGCCCGTCTTTGAGCGCCGCCCAATCCGGATGAGAAGCCTTGAGCGCCAGGGCTTCGTCCAGCGACTCAGCAAGAACGATCTTTTCCGCCCCCTGAGCAAAGGCCCAGGCAGCCACGGTGAAAGCACGCATGACGTCGACTACGACCGCCACGGACGGGACTTCGACCAGCTCAGCGATGCCAACGAAACGAGAGTCCATTCTGATCATGATCGCTCACGCCCGACCCGAAGCACCCGCAGAGTGATCCGCATCACATCAACGATCTCGGAATGCAACACCTCCGGCTGCCTGCGTCGCGAAAGTGGTCCGCGACGACACGCCTGCTCAATCGCCACACGGGGTCACCCGCACACGGCCTCTGCGGACACAAGAAGGTCGTACGTGACCCACCTGATCGAGGACGGCTGGGACGCCCGGTTCGTCCAGGAACAGGTCGGCCACGACTACGCGTCCACGACCGCGATCTACACCTGCGTATCCTCCGACTTCCGCACCCGCACCCTGCGCAGAGCGCTGGATGCGACGATGGAGGCCGCCCTGCGGCCGGCAAGGAGAGCTTGATGAAACGCCAGGTCAGTTACCAGTGGCGGCTGCGCGAGGTGATGGCGACGCGCGGGATCTTCGTCGCCTCCGACCTGTCCCCGCTGCTGGCCGACCGCGGCATCGAGCTGTCCTCGGTCCAGGTCTGGCGACTGGTCACCCAGACCCCCGAGCGGCTGTCCCTGCCCGTCCTCGCCGCTCTCTGCGACATCCTTGATGTCACCCCCGCCGAGTTGATCGCCACCAAGGCGGAGAACGCGGCCCCGCGCCGCACCGCCGCCTCCGGCGGCGCCGACGTGGTCGACCTCGCGGCCACCGTCCGTCCCAAGCGGGCACGGGTCCGCCCGGAGAAATGAGCCGCACCAGAGTCCGGCCCGAGGACCTGTTCTGCGCACGCTGCCATCGCACCGTCCGCCTTGGAGCAGCCCACTGGCCCGAGGGCTACCTGTGCTCCGCTTGCTACGACCATGCACTGGAGACCTACGGGCAGTGCGTCGGCTGCGGCGTCGACCGTCTCACCCCGGGCATCGCACCAGACGGCGGCCGGTGGTGCACCAACTGCGCAGGCGGCCTGGGTGAGTTCCACTGCGAACGCTGTGGCCGCGAGGCCCGCCGCTACCTGCGCGGAGTATGCGGGAACTGCGTCCTGGCCGAACGCCTGGAAGAGCTCCTTGACGACGGCACCGGCCGCGTTCGGCCCGAACTTGTTCCCTTCTTCGACGAGGTCAGGTCAGTGCCTCGTCCCAAGGCAACGCTGACCTGGGTCGGCAAGCCGCACGTCCAGCAGATCCTGCGCGCACTCGCCCTCGGCGAAGTACCGCTCACCCACGACGGCTTGAGCGCTCTGTCGCCCTGGCGGTCGGTCGCCCACGTCCGTGATCTGCTCATGCATTCCGGCGTGTTGCCGCACCGTGACCGGCACCTGCTGCTGTTCGAACGTCGGCTGCCCGAATGGCTCGACACCGTTGAGGACGTGGAACACCGCCAGCTCCTGAACCGCTTCGCCACCTGGCACCTGTTGCGCAAGCTCCGGGCCACCGGAGCCAAGCGTCCCCTCGGCTCCGGGGCCGTCACCTCCGCCCGTGCCCGGCTCATCCAGGCAGCCGCCTTCCTCACCTGGCTCGCCGAGCGGGACCGCGCCATCAGCGAGTGCACCCAGGCCGACCTCGACGCCTGGTTCGCCGAGGACGCCACCGCCCGCCGCGTCGTCCAAGCATTCCTGCGCTGGAGCATGGACCACCAGGTCATGCCCCGCTTGAAGGTCCCCACAATTCGCACCGAGAATCCGGCCCCGATCAGCCAGCACAACCGCATCGCCCTGATCCGCAAAGTCATGACCAGCGACAATCTCTCGCTCATGGAACGAGTCGCGGCCGCCCACACCAGTCCCCGAGCCCTTCGCCGGCGTGCTCCTCGAATACATACGCACCGCACGGCCGAACCGGCCAGGCGGCACCCTTCCCGCCAGCGACTGGCTCTTCCCCGGGCGCCGGGCCGGACAGCCCATGGACCCCGCCACCCTCGGCAAGCGACTCACCACCGCGGGCATCCCCACCCTCCACGGCCGGACCGCCACCCTGCGGCAGCTCGTCCTTCAGGCGCCGCCCTCGGTCATTGCGGGAATGCTCGGCTACCACGCCGTCCACACCGAGGCCGTCGCCGCCCAAGCCGGAGGCACCTGGAAGAAGTACGCCCCCGGCGGCCACGCGCGTTGAAGCAGTCATCTCCTTAGAACTACGCGTCAGGCGAACGGCCCCTCCTCCAAGGAGACCTCATCCCACAGTGATGACCATGCTGAACCGAGTAGCCGTCCTGTCCGACATTCACGGAGTCCTGCCCGCCCTGGAGGCCGTGCTCGCCGATCCAGAGGTGAGCGCCGCCGATCGCATCGTGCTCACCGGCGACATCACCGCCGGCCCGCAACCGACCCAGGTTCTCGACCTGTTGACCTCACTCGGCGACCGCGTCGTCTGGATCAGCGGCAACGCCGACCGTGAACTCCTCGAATACCGCCGCGGCCAACGCGACTCGATCCCCGATCCGATCGCTCCCTGGGCCGCCGAACAACTACGCGAAGACCACATCGACCTTCTCGGCCAGCTACCGCAATCACTCTCCCTGCCAGTACACGGCCTGGGGAAGGTGCTGTTCTGCCACGCCACCCCCCCGGGACGATGAAGAGGTCGTCCTGGTCGACTCACGCCTCGACCGCTGGCGAGAAGTCCTCAGCGGACTCGACACCGATATCCGCACGGTGGTCTGCGGGCACACGCACATGCCGTTCGTCCGCCTCGCCCACGGCCGACTCGTGATCAACCCCGGCAGCATCGGCATGCCCTACGGACGGGCCGGGGCCCACTGGGCGCTCCTGGGCCCCGGCATCGAACTACGCTCCACAACCTTCGACGTCGAGGCAGCCATCACCCAGGTCACCCAGGACTCCTCTTACCCTGAAATCGCCGAGTGGGCCGACTACTTCCTCCACACGCGAGCAACCGACGCAGACGCTCTCGAAGCCTTCGCCCCTCGGGACGGACGCAGCCACGCACCGTGACATCGTGCGCCCATCAAAGGCCGCACACCTCAGAATTCCGACTACTCGATCAACGACTCCTACCAGTACCCGCACTACGACCAGGACCACTACGCCCGCACCCGGGCCGAAGCCCGCCGCGCAGCGCTCGAAGCTTCCGGACAGCTCACGTTCGAGACGTAGAGAACTCGCTGATCAAGCCCATGATCGTTCTCACCGGGATTTCCTGTACCTCAACTACTCAGACCCGGAGAGCCCCGCGAGCGGGAGGGTGTCTTGCCCCGCCGGGGGCCGTGGGGACGGCACGGCGTCCAGGCCGCCGTCCAGGACCTCGATGCGCTGTCCGGGCCGGGCCTGTGCGGCGATACGCCGCCGCTCCCCTTCGGAGGCGGCGAACACCACCAACTGCGCGAGGCGGTCCCGGGCGGCGGCGACCCGACGGGCCACCGGGCAGATGACTCCGTACGGGGTCAGCCCGACGTACACCGGCACGCCCATGGCGAACTCGGCGGCGCCGCCGTCCTCTACGAACGGGTGGACGCCGGTCTCCCGGCGCACGAACTCGAAGGCCGGCTTCTCCAGGGCCGCCTGCCGTTCGAGCAGGTCGTGAATGGCCGCCTCGTGATCACCGCGCGCTCTGGCCCGCTCCCGGTCTTCCCGTCGCAGGCGCTCTTGGTACTGCTCCCACCGGACCCGCTCTTCCTCCTGAAGGCGGCGCTGCTCCTCCTGTTCCAGGCGTTTGCGCCGCTCCTCCGCCTCCAGGTGGGTGGCCTCCTGCTGGGCGTACTGCGGGGCCGTCCACACCGTGCGCCGAGCCGACAGCGGGCTGCGTACGGGAGCCCGACGCCGATGCGACACCACCCGCCCACCCAGCGCAGGAACTCCGCGAGCGGCACCTGCGGGCCCGCCTCCCACTGCCCACCGGAGAACTTCGCCAGGCCCTCCACCACGACCAGGCCGCCGCCTTCGACGCCCTTCACCCGTACCGACGGCACCCGCTCGAACCACGGCGGCCGGTACCGGTCGCTAAACCACACCGAGGGCACGCCGTCCGCCTGCATCCGCTCCGTGCGGGCAGCGATGTCGTCCGGCGTGATGGGCGAGAGCTGTGCCTCCAGGGCCATCCGCCAGGCTCCGGCCGGATCGCTCGCCAGCACATCGGCCCGCGGGCCTCCAGCTCGGCGTGCGCCCCGGCGTCCCGCGCGGCAGCTGCCAGCTCCAGCTTCAGCAGGTGGTGCGCCAGTGTCTCCCCAGCGAGCGCGCATTCCGGGGCCCCCGGGGCGTGGGCGAAGAACCGCAGGCCGCTGGGGGACCGCTTGGCGTGCATCGGGTGTTGGCACTCGTCGCAGGTCAGCGGCGCGGGCGGCCTCACCCTCCAGACCTGGTCCCACGAGCGCCCGCAGCCTAGATCGGGTAAGTGCGCGAAGACGGTCCCCCACTGCGCGTGTACGGCCCGGAACGCCATCGGCCCCCTGCTTCATCGGCGAGAAGGCCAGTGTGGCGTGGGCCACTGACAATGCATCAGACCGCGATCCGGTCGTACGGGATCACCAGCGGGGGTCGGCACGGTGGCCGCCCATCTCTTCCAGCCGCTCAAGCAGCAGTCCAGGAGCGCACCGGCGCCGAACTCCACTGGCGGATCACCGCCGCCTGCTGAATCGCCCGCGAGCAAGGGCTGGTGTAGCCGCTCACCTAACCAAGATCATCCTGTATTCCCTTTCGGGCTTATCTCGGCGATCCCCCAGGAGGGCCGCCCGCCCTGGAGCTGCCGGTCGCCCTCGACATGCCGGGCAAGGTCGCCGACTACCTCCGCACCACCGAGCTGGAGGGCGCCGAGCGCGCCGCGCTCGACCAGGGGATGACCGTACGGCGCGGCCAGGGCTACACCCTGCGCGTCAGCGCCGTCCCCGCCGTACACCGCCGGCTTCTCGCCCGCTGCCAGCCGCTCGACGGCGGCCAGGGCCTTCCCGCAGTGCCGGCCCAGCACAAGGCCCGCCGCGAGTACGAGAACAGGGTCAGCGCACTCGCGCCCTGACCATGATTGTTCTCACCGATAACCGCTGTACCGATGTTCCCCGGGGCCGTACGCACCCCGGAAGAGCGCGGCGCCGGGACACATGGCGGTAGGCGTCGTCCGTCATGGGGCGGCGACGGGTACGTCAGGCTGTGAGATGCCGGCTTTCTACTCCCAGGTAGCCTGCCGCCCATGACGCGTACACAGCGCACCGGAGCACAGCCGACCCCACAACGGGCCACGGACGAGGATGGCGTACGCCTGCCACGGCTGCGCTTCAAGGACGTCGTGGTGCGAGGAGCAGTGCAGGGGATCGCCGCCGTCGCCCTGCTCTTTGTGGGCACACTCTTCGTCGCCGACCATCATGACCGCGAGACGTTCCTTGCCGTGGTGGCAGGGTTCTCCATGATCCTCGCCGGGATGGGGATCGTGGTCGGAGTCTGGTTCTGGACGGCGTGCTCGGGCGACATCAGACGCTTGCGGTACTGGCACACCATCACCAGCCAGTCCGAAAGCGCCACCATCGTGGCGCCGGTTTTCGTACGCGCGGGAGTCCTCGCCCTTGTGCTCTTCCCCGCCGCGCTCGGGCTCTACCACCTCGTCGACAACGCCGCGTACGACAGCTGGCTGTACGGGAGTTGAGCACCATTCCGTCGGTGATGGCGCGTCACCGTGACCGGAGACGCGCTGCACACCCAGCGCGAGCACGCCCGCTTCCTCGTCGACGTCAAGAACGCGCACTACGCCTTCACTGTGAAGCGGAACCAGAAGAACCTCTACGAGCAGATGCGGGCCCTGCCCTGGGAGCACGCGACGGCGAAGTTCTACGACCGCACTACGGGCCACGGACGTAAGGAGACCAGGGTTGTGCAGGCCCTGACCGTCACCGACCTCGGCGTCGACTTCCCTCACGCCGCCCAGGTCGCCAAGGTCGTACGCCACCGCACCGACACCAAGACCGGCAAGCAGAGCCGGGAAACGGTCTACGTGATCACTGACCTGACCAGCCGTCAGGCGTCGCCCGAACGGATCGCAATGATCTTGACGGCGCACTGGTGATCGAAAACAGGCTCCACTTCGTCCGGGACACCGCCTTCCGCGAGGACGCCTCCAAGATCGGCACCGGCCACAGCCCGGAGAACGTGGCCACCCTCCGCAGCTTCGCCATCAACCAACTCCGCGACGCCGGCCACACCAACATCGCCGCCGGACTCCGCACCACAGCCCTCCGCCCCTACGAGCGGCCACTGGCCCTCCTCGGCCTCAACTGACCTGCGCCGACGCGCGATCAAAAGACTTTGCAATCGCCCTGGGTCTGGATTCGGTGCTCGGGTGTGGTGAAGCGGTGTTGGACAGTCAGCCGCGCCGCAGCAGGAACCAGACACGCTCGACCGCGTTGGGGTCGGGCGCGCAGGACGGCAGATGGTAGGCGGTGAGGCAATCTCGGCCAGCGACGAACTTCCGCATCCAGTAGGAATCGTTTGATCTCCGCGCTGATGATTTCTTTCCGGGGCAGCGACCAGAGGACGGTCTCGGATCCCGGAACCTTCTCACCGCCGCCCCAAGCGAGGAACGACTGCCCCGTGCGGTGTCCTCGTACGATGTGATGCGCACGAGCCCATCGGGCTCGGCCAGTTCGATCTCGGTCACCGTTCCCCAGGACCGCCGGGAGGGGTCGAGCTGCCAGGGCAGCGTACGAGCCGTCTGGCATTCGATGAGGCGAAATGAGTGGACGCCGATGGCAGCGCGGCGGTGGGTCCTACACAGAAGCATCAGCACGAAGACGCCGGAACCGCTGCGGCGGAACCTTGGACGTCGTCGCCGGGGACGGGCCGGGTGAAGCGATAGCACTGGTCGACTGCTTTCTCCGAGCTGGAGACGAGGATGGTGACGATCACCGTGTCTCCCCTGCGCACCACGCTTTTGACGTCGTAGGAACGCAGCCGTCCGGTGGGATCGAGGGCCTTCTGCACTCCGGCTCGCGTCAAGTCCTCGGCGTACATGCCCGAGATGCGTGTCCGTGTGAGCCGCACCAGACCGGAGAGCTCGGTGCCCGGACGGCACACTTCGTCGTCCCTCTCGGAAACTCTCGATGTCCATGCCTGGCCGGGGCGGTGGGTGTAGGTGAAGACGAAACACCGGGTCACCTTGATGGGCCCGCCACCGGGGACGACGACCTTGTTGTCATACAGGGCGGATTTCGCGGCCGTGGCGGTGAACTCGCGGCGGGACGCGTCGTAGGTGATCACGGGAGCTTCTGTGTGCCGCCAGATCACCTCGGTGAGGGCGTCGGCGTCGGTGGCGCCGCTCGTGTCGAGTGCGCGGGCCGTGTCGTCCGCTGCGTCACGGGCCAGCTCCCGGATCGACGCGAGTGTCCTCGCCCTGCGCTCACTGTTGACGTTCCCGTCATGCCAGTGCCGGTACCACAGCCAGGAGACGAGGACGCCGAGAACGCTGATCAGCGCGATCAGGAAGGTCAGGCAGCCGGTGGTCACGAGACGGTTCGCCTGCCCCGTGACCACCGCGCTGCCGGTTTCGTCAGTTTCCACTAACTGCCCTTGTACCCCATGTCAGCCAATGCCTGGTCCATGACTCGGGCGTAGCCCGTTGTACCGGCATTCTTCGGGTGGAACGACTCGAGGCTGGCACAGACATTCTGCCCGGGCCAGGGCAGGCAGGGAGCCTGGTTGGCCGGGTCCCCGTCGTGGAAGTCACCGTCCCCGTTCGGCCCCGCCACGATGCGGTTGATCCACTCGTCGCCGTCACAGATTCCGTGTCCCCGGAACGCGGGAATCGGATCGGCGAAGGCTACCTTGCGCCCCGCCTTGCGCAGTTCCTCCACCTTGGCCTTCTGCTTGTCCCGTACGTATTCGGCCAACTGATTCAGGGCTTGGTTCCCGGCTGTCACGCACACCTCGTCATTGACCAGGCGAGGGTAGCCCATGAGGACGATCTGCGCGTTCGGCGCGGCGGCCGCGATCTGGCCAATGACTGTCCCGGTGTCCTCGACCGCCTGGTCGACCTTGCCCGTGTAGTCGGCCGCGTCGCACACCCCGAGGATGACGTAGCAGTTCGTGACGGCGTTGGTGAAGTTGTCCCCGTCGTTTCCGCCGATGGTCAGCATGACCAGTGTGGTGTCCGGGCTGAGGACACCGGAGTCGATCGGGCTCTTCTCGCGGTAGTTGCCGATCTTCCCCCATGGTGTGGGGTTGCCGGTGGTCAGCTGCCAGGTGTGCGCGCCGGAGCAACTGACGTCCAGGAAGTCGGCGGTGGCGCTCCTGTTGTCCGACAGTTTGCCGAGGCTGGTGCTCTGACCGGGCAACAGGACCTTGCGCGGCCAGGAGTTGTCGCTGCGGCGGCAGGCGTTCCAGGTGCTCTTCCCGTGGCCCCTGTTGGACTCGGGTGAGTAGGCACCGGCACCTTCACCGGAGGTGTAGGAGTCGCCCATGGCGACGACCATGTGCTTCGGTTTGCCCGCCAGTGGCTGGAAGGCGACGGCGTCCCAGGCGACGTCCTCGTCCGCGGTGCCGTCGGCGGTAGTGTTCGTCAGCTCCACCCGCGGGGTGCCGGTGAAGCGGTAGACGCCGAGTTCGACCCAGGTGTTCTTACTGAAGCGAGTGTTGACATAGCGGTGACGGTCACCGCCCGCGACTCCCTTGATCACATAGTGGGCCTGCTGGGTGTGCGCCCCGGTGTCCGGCATGTGAGCGAAGACGCGGGCCCATTCGACGCTGCGGCCGAGGGTCCAGGTGCCGTCGATGGTCATCCGGCCGCCGGGGCCGCCGAGATGAGCGGTGTCACGGGTGTGCGTGTACCAGAAGTGGCCACCGTGCCCACCGCCGATCTGGTGCAGGTCTCCCTTGGCCTCGAACGGGCCCAGACCCGGCCCGGTGGCCGCCGGGTTGGGATGGAACGTGAACTGGAAGTTCCCGGCATCAGTGCCCGACGATCCGCAGGAACTGTAGGTGTCGACATTGTCCGGGATCGACTCCACGATCAGCGCCCCCGCGGGGGCGGCGCCGCACTCCGGCGTGCCGTACTTCAGCCGAGTGCCGCGGCCCGGTTCCTCACGCAGTGTGACGTACTTGATGCTCTCGTTGCCGCAGTCGGCGTCGCAGTTCGGCTTCCACGTCACGTTCGATCCGCGCCACCAGTATTTCTCGTAGCACTTGGCGTCGGGACAGTCCGGCGGGCTGGCGGAGTTGCAGTTGTTGGTGGCGTTGCAGAACGCGTCCAGTGGCGGCTTGACCCGGTCGCGCTGCCCCGGGTTGATCCACCAGGCGGGCCGGAAACCGGCGCTGGAGAACCCGGACTCGCCGGGCCAGTCCTGCCGCCCGTCGGAGCCGTAGGAGTAGCCGGTGTCCATGGACCAGGCGGACCAGCCCATCACCTTTTCCTGGTACGGCCAGTTCTGGGGCTTCGCGGCGTCACGCGGGTTGGACATGAACGGGTGCCGTGAGGCCGGGTAGGACGGGTTCGCGGGGTTGTTGTACCAACCCAGGCCCCACGGCTTGCCGTCGCCCTTGTTCTCGTTGAAGCCGAGGTTGTAGTTCCACAGCGCGGCGAACCAGTTCTCCGGCTTCGACGGGTCGTCGTTGTTGACGGTGATGGTCTGCCCCGCGGTGTGCACCTGGTTCCACTTGTCCGCGAGGATGTACATCGACGCGGCGATGTTGACCGCGTAGTCCAGAGCGACGGCCTTCTGCTTCGCCGGAGACAGAGAGGTCTCGCCGGGCTTCTCGAGGCCGGCGAGGCGCATACCGTCGGTGACCTGACCGACGCCGTAGCCGCAGTCCGACTGGTGCCAGTTGATCCTCCAGTACGCCTCGGACGTCTCCCCCTTGTGCCCGTAGAAGCCCGCGATCGCCGCCTGCGGGTTGCCCATCTGGCCGGGGATGGCGCCGCCTTCGGCCTGCCACAGGTTGGACTCCTGGGCGAGTACGCCCAGCAGCACCTGGGCGGGGATGCGCCCGCCGCCCTTCAGAGCGGGGGCCGGGAACAGCCCTTGCGGGTCGACGGTGCCCAGGCCTGAGCGCCAGCCGCCCTGCTTGATCCACCTGGAGCGCAGCTCGCCGCGGATCGCCATATTGACGGCCCACTCGACCTGGTTGGGAGTCGGCTGCAGCGCGAGCGCCTTGACGTCGTTACGCGGGATGGAGCACCAGCGGTCCGTGTCGACCGGATTGTTCGGGTCGGCCGCCTGCGCGGCCCGCCCGCTCTTGCCGGCCGCGCCCAGGGCGGGCGAGAAGGACTCCTTGCCCGTGCCGCTGGTCGTATCGGCGACCGTCTGGGTGATCTTCTTGCCGGTCGCGGACGCGACACTGGTCACGGTCGGCGGCACCGGATCCCCGTCGGTTGGGTCCTGGGACGTGCGCGCCCGCGACGAGGGTTCGGCCTTGGCGAAACCCTTCCCCGCGTTCCCGATCCGGTCCAGGCCCGCACGCACGCCGGGCATGAGCACGGGGTCGACGGCCAGTCGGCCGTGGCTGGACACATCCGTATCCGCCGGAACGTCCAGGCGGGCCACCGCCGTACCCGTGAGCTTCGCGTCCGTGGTGTCGCCGGTGAGGAAGGCCCGGCCCCCGGTGCCCTGTTCGAGGGCCAGGTCTCCGAACTTCCCCGAGGCGAGCGTCGACGGCGTGCCCCCGCCCTTCCACAGCTTGGCGCGAGCCGTGTCGCCACTGCGGTCGAGGAAGGCGATCCCCTTGCTGGTGGGGCGGATGTCGAACGGCACACTGTCCGCGGCAGCCAGCTTCCGGAGGTTCTTGTCCGCGGGGTCGACGTGGACCAGGTGGCGGCCGTGGGCGGCGACGAGGCCGTCCTTCACGGGGACGGCCGAGGTCACCTGCCCGGTGACAGTGGTGTCGGTAGTCGTCCTGCCGCTGGTGTCGACCGTGAGGAGCCGGGTCTTGCTGTCGCGGGACGCGGTGAACGCCGCCGTGCGCGTCTCGGGGTTGCACGACGGGTCGAAGTAGGCCAGCGAGCCGGTGAACGGCAGCTTCGTGACCCGGCCGGACTTCAGGTCGACGACCGCGGTGAATGCCCCGCCCTGCATCAGGTCCGGCTTGTTCGTGAACGTACGCGGCGCGTACACGACCGCAGCGTGATCACGGTCCATGACGCAGGAGTTACCGATCCACGTGTCCGCCGGCATGCCGGGCTCCGCCAGCGAGGCGACGGTCCGCCACCGGTAGGCGTCCTCGCTGTCCGCCACAAGGACCTTGACGCCGCCGCTGTCCGCCGCGGTGGTCACGGCCCGGTCCGCCGATGTCTTCCAGCCCTTCCCGAGCCTCTTACCGGGATCCGGCACACGCGTCGGCGGATCAGACGAAGGACTGCCGGACGGCTTCGGATCGGGAGGGCTGGTGTCGGCGAACGCCGGCGCGGCTTGTATGAGCCCGGTCAGGACCGCGGTGACCGCAAGGCCCGCGATCCCGGCACGGGCCGGTCTACGAACTCTCAACTGCTCTCCTCCAATGGGAGTTTTCGGGCATGGACGAGAAACCGACGCCCCCTTGAGGGAGACAGGGAACTGCGACGGTCGACTGTGGTTATGTCCTCCCGGCCCTCAAGACCGGGACTTCCTGGCTGGAAACCAGGTGAGAGATTGGTTATTGGTGGAGGCGTCGGCGAGGACCGCCCGCGCCCTCTCCGCTATGAAGATCGAGCCCGGCGGTGGCGCAGCTCTGCCTCTAAGGCCGAGCCGGAGAGGAGCCTCCGCACGACACGAGGGTTGATGCGATCGATGGGGGGGATGGGACCGCTCCCGAAGAGAAGGCAAACAGGCCACTCGCACGCGTCGATGGCGGTGCGGTCCCTGACGCAGAGTGCGGTTTCTGCGTCAGGGACCGAGTCAGCGACCGTTGTTCTGCTCTGTCGGAAGATCAGCCAGGCTGTCTTCGGGCTGCTTCCGAGCAGCAACGCGTGCAACTCCTACACTGTCGCGGTGATCCGGCCGACGATGGTCCTCAGGCTCCGCTACGCGGAACAGCATCGGCTCGGTGCGATGCGCGGCGGGCTTGATGGCCCAAATGGCTCAGGCCGCAGCGCCGAAACCTTCGGCAGGCTTCAACCTCGGGTCTGCTCGAAGCTCACCAGCGTGGCTGCAGGATCATCCGGAACAGGCCGCTCGTCCTGGTCGATAAGCAGCCCGGCCTCGCGGCCCGTATCCCCTGGCAGAACGTGCGGGAAGTCCCGCCTCATCTGCACCTCATAGCCGGACGGGCCCGTCACCCGCACGGTGATGGAGAATGACGCAGGCTCTTTCGACGTGTTGGCCACATGGATCGCGGTGTAGACGCCCAACTCGTTCGCTGTCAGCCGGACCGCGATGTCGCCGAACGCGTACACCTTGGTATCCCCGGCCATGGACGGCTCCGCGGCCGGAGTGGTCGCCACAGGGGGAGACGGCATAAGGAGCGTCGCAGATGGCTCCAGGGAGCGGGACGGCGTGGCCTGTGCGGGCGTCTGATCGGATACAGAGCCACCGCTCTCGGACGGTGGAACCGTGAGGAGAGGCGGCGAGGCGGTATTGGCCTGTGAACTGCTGCATCCTGAGAGAATCAGGGACGCCACCGTGAGAACGACGGCAACTGCCGTCGCATGGCGCGCTCTCACTAGTTGCACGCCCCGACCGTGTGGACGCGGTCGACGACGACCCTGCCGTTCGAGCCCTTCATGTAGGAGTAGACCGTCCCGCAGTAGCCCCGGTTCTGATACACGGGGCCCGCGTAGGTGCTGTAGTTGCCGAAGTCTTGCTTGGGTGCGTCGGCGGTGTAGTTGGAGCTCAGGCGTACGCCCATTGACCGAGTGGCTCCGGTGTCGTTGAAGAACACGCCGCAGATCGGCTTGTCGTTGTACGAGGATCCGGTGGTCCTTCCGTTGGTCCATGTGTAGGTGGTGCCGTAAGTTCCCTCGCGCCACGCGCCGGTGGAGATGGTGTAGCCGGTTCCGCACACGTTCGCGGCTGCTGCTGCAGCACCCACGTCGGCTCTGATGATCTGTCTGGTCTCGGCAGATGCCTCCTTGTCCACCTTGACACCGCTGATGGTGACGATCTCGATCGCCTCAGCGGGCTTCGAACCTGGATCCTCCGCCCCTGCCGCCGAAGCTGACGGCGCAGCGGCGAGTAGAGCGGCGAGCGCCGCGGATATGGTGGCCGCTGCGCAGGCGGTCTTGGTTAAACGCATGATCTGCCTCTTTCGACGTGGTGAGATTGGGAGGAGCGACCGGCTAGTCAGTCAGGTGTCTGCTGGACGTTGAGGGCGCGGGCGCCTTGGAACATGGCCGGTGTCACGCGCCGCGGACCTGCCCGGCCAAGACGGATCCGGCCACGGCGAGCGCTGTTGGCGCGAGTGCTACCAAGTTGACCGCCAGGCGCGACTACCGAGTTCGGGCGAGCTTGGCGGCCTTGGCCGCCTGCGCCTGGTTCCCAGTACGGATGTCGTCCAGGGCGTCCTGATTCTTGGCGATGGCCGCCTGCTGGAGTTTCACCTCGGCACCGAACCAGACCTGGGCCACCGGATACTGGTCACGGCACGAGATGTCTGCCTTCGCCGTAGCGATCTCGTCCGGGGTGATGTTCTCGGGGTCCGTGAACTGCGGGTCTTCCTGTACATCTGGAGGCGTGGCGTAGGCGTAGCCCTTGTCCTTCATGCAGGCCGACCACTTGGCGAACACGTCCACGACCGCGGGATCCGTCAAGGACGCCTCATAGCCTTCGATGTCGATCTGCTCGACCAGCGGATTCCTCTGCGCGGCGGTCACATTCGTGTCGGCTTCTTGAGCGCACTGGCGCACCTGGTCCTCGTCGGCACCTGACTCGTCGACCGCCCCCTCGGTCATCGCATCGGTGTAGGCCTTCATCAACTCCGGGTCGCGGTGATAACCGTACTTGGCGGCCTGCTCAGCGTCGGAAATTCCGTAGCGCCCGTCCGTGAAGCTCGCACCGTCGATATTGGGAAGGTCGGGGGCAGGCTTCCAGCCGTCGAAGCCCGCTTTGCTCATACACGCATCCATCACGTCGTCCCGAACGTTCGTGATGGTCCGTGCGGCGGACGGGGCCGGCATGTAGGCCTCGATGGGCAGCCGCCAGGTGGCTGGATCATCCGGGTCCCCAACCGTCGCCTTGGCCGGCGCCAGCGGGGCCGGCTTCCCGTCAGCGGCCTTCGCCTCGCTGTCAGGTGAGTCGTTGCCAGGCATGGCGATCACAGCCACGGTGCACACGGCCGCAGCAGCCGCCAATGGCAGCACGACCTTGAGAGAGTTCCCCTTGCGATTCACTGCAGTGTCTCCTTCCGCTCGCAGGCCTACGGCGCGATCCAGGCAAACGACGCGTTCTCGTTGTAGACCGTCGTGAACCTAGAGATGTGCTGATACGCACCCATCGTCTGATAGGGCTTCTTGTAGCCGCTGTAGTAATAGACCCGCGCCATGTACTTGGAGTGGGTGTTCTCTCCGGAGGCCGCGTTGTTCTTGATGTTCTGGCCCGAGCCGGGCCAAGGCGCGCTTGCTCCAAATCTGCAGAACTTCAGCGGATGAGCGCCCCCGTCGCCGGGGCGCAGCGCGTTGAAGTCGTACACGCTGTAGCCGATGTTGCGGTGCGAGCCATTTTGTCCCGAGTTGTACCAAAGGTGCATCTTGAACTTGGACGCCTCCCAGTTCTCCTGACAGGCCGCCATTTCAAGGAGATTCCGACCGGCAGCGTCTTCGGACGTGATGGCATGAGCCGGAGTACTCAACCCCACTCCGAGCACCCCCGCCGCCAAGAACGTCATCAGGGTGTTCCTCTTGCGCATCCCGCTCCCCCCTCTGGAGCGCACCGCTGAGTAGCCACTACGCCACTCCGCTCGCGCCCCCTCAGTGAACGGCGCTTGAGCAGCCACGCGGACCGCGCGCCGGACCAGACCATATGCAGAACAAGCGTTCGATGGGTACGCAGCGATCACCGTTGGCTACTTCTCGTTAGCGACTGCGGCGTCAGGCTGGTGCGAAAAAACCGCGGGTAACCTGTGGGGATTCTGTGACCGTTGTTTTGCGGCTTGGCGAACTTCAGGACCGGAATGGCCGATTCTCGGTACATGATGGGCCGGGTTCAGGAGGGTGGCTGGAGTGATGTGCGACAGCTGCAGGACCGGGCACAGTCGGCCGACCGTGTCGCTCCGTCCGGGACTTCCAGGTCCAGGCCACCCGCATGATGATGTTGAGGCGGGACCCTGGCGGTACACCGTTTGATCATCTTTGGGTTCTGTGGCAGTGCCGAAGACTCGTCCTGGTCCAACCCCGTGAAAGCTTCCTGGCTTGGGCTGTGGAAAACCGACGACGGCTGAGCGCGGGAAACGGCCCACTCACGCATGCATATGGGGTGTCTGACCAGTTCACTTCCGTCGCTGCCAGGCTGGTTCTGGACGGCGTGCTCGGGCGACATCAGACGCTGGCGCGACTGGCGCACGATCACCGGCCAGACCGAAGGCGTCACCATCATGGCGCCGGTTCTCGTGCGGGCAGGAGTCCTCGCCCTTGTACTCTTCACCGGCGCGCTCGGGCTCTACCACCTGGTCGACAACGCCGCGTATGACAGCTGGCTGTACGGGAGTTGAGCAGCGTCACATCGGCGACGTCGACGCCAGCCTTGACGACGTCAACGACGAGGAACTCGCCCGCCTGCGCCCTGTCGATCGGGACGACGACGAACAGCCGGCCGCCCCTGCTCCCGTTGCGAAGGCGACCTCCTGCTGCACTGGCACTGCCCGCTGGTGACTGCTGTGTGTGGATGGAGCGCTGCCCAGCCTGCGACACGCACCGCCCCGAAGCCCGCGCCTTCATCCACCGGCAGCGCGATCCCACCGCCGTGACCGCCCTGCACGGACTCAATACCCGCGACGACGCCGCAGCCGCAACGTTCAGCGCGCCCCTGCTCCCCGCATCACCCACGCGTGCTGCCCGACCGGACTGCGGACACGCTTAAAGCCGCAGCTCACTGCCCCTGCGTGCTCATCGCGCGGCGTGGCCGGCCCGATGGCGTTTGCCCCGTCGCATCCGGTGTCGTATCCGCCGTCGCTTCCGCGTGCGCGCTTGGATACGACACCCCGACCGGCCCGTCGGCGCAGGCCAGGGGCCCTGCGAGCCACCGGCGGGCGAGCGCGACTGTATATCGGTGCAGCAATGCATCCCGATCTACTGACAGCCGGCGCCCAGCCCTACACATCCCGCGCTGATGCCCGCGCCCCGGCCACACCCCAATTCATCCTGTGTGACTCTTCCATTTCACCAACTCGGCTTCCAGCCAGCCCTGTACAGCCCTGGCCCAGGAGCAGCTCAAGTCCCCACGCGTGCGCAGCACGGCGGCGCCCAGGCGTAGCCGAGGGTGCCGCCGTGCCGGGTGCCGCCGTGCCGGGTGCCGCCGTGCCGGGTGCCGCCGTGCCGGGTGCCGCCGTGCCGGGTGCCGCCGTGCCGGGTGCCGCCGTGCCGGGTGCCGCGCATTCGCGCGTGTACTCGAATCGACGGGGGTGCCGGCGTGTGTGGGCGCCTGGGAATCGGTCGTGTGGGCCGCCGCACACGACGCCTTGCGTCGTGCCTCCGGGAATTACCCTGAATTCGCGTCGTGAATTCACGAGAATTCCAGCATTATCAAGCCGGAATGTGGCTTCAGGTGGGGTGCGGGTCGAGCTATATTTGAATTGTTCCCGGGAGGGCCGGGAATGTAAAACCCGCCAATGGGGTCCGCCCGAAAACGGATGACGGGTGGAGTGTGCCCAAAAAGAGCGTCCGCCTCTGAATTCGGAATGCGGCAACGCCTCGGTTAATCAGTGAAAGGGCCTGAGTGATGACCAGTACCGCCACACCCGCCTCCCCGCCTCCCGGCCCCGCGCCGCAGCCGACCGCCCCGGCGGCGCCCCCGAGTTCACCGCCCGGCGCGGGCGCGAAGGCGCGTCCGGGGGAACTGCGCGCGAGGATCGCGCAGGTTCTGGCGGCGCACGCGGGCGCACAGTTCAGTGTCACGGAGCTGGCGAGAATGCTCGGGCACTCGGGCGGGGCGGTCGGCAACGCGTGCGAGACGCTGGTGTGCCGGGGCGAGGCGGAACTGGTCGGCTCCAAACCCCGTATGTACCAGGCGACTTCGACCACGGCCGCCGCCGCGCAGCGTGCCGTACCGGGCCAGCCCACGCCGGGCGGCCCGCCCCGGGTGCCGCGACCGGCCGCCCCGCAGGCTCCTGCGGCCGGGCCACCTGGCGGGCGGCCGGTGCCGATCACCCGGCCGAACGGGCAGCAGTATCACCCGAGGGCGCTGGCGCAGCTGCCGGATGTGGAGGCGTTGCGGCGGCTGCGCGAGGCGGGTGTGGCGGTGTTGCTGTACGGGCCGCCGGGCACCGGGAAGACCTCGCTGATCGAGGCGGCCTTCCCGGACCTGATCACGGTCGCCGGGGACGGGGACACCACGGTCGGCGACTTGATCGGCGAGTACACCCAGGACGCGAACGGCGGCTACGAGTTCATCTACGGGCCACTCGTGACCGCCATGACCGAAGGCCGCGCCCTCCTCCTGGACGACGCCACGCTGATCTCCCCGAAGGTGCTGGCCGCCCTGTACCCGGCCATGGACGGGCGCAGGCAGATCCAGGTCAAGGCGCACAAAGGCGAG
>NZ_BAAASJ010000115.1:1976-8495 GCF_039532825.1 Streptomyces vastus | reverse complement strand
CGCCGGACACAACCCCGGCGTCCACGGGGCGGTCCTCACCGAGGCCCTCGCCTCCCGGTTCTCGGTACAGATCCAGGTCGGCTCGGACTACGACCTGGCCGCCGCCTTGAAGATCAACCGGACCGCGGTGCGCATCGCCCGGAACCTCGCCACCCTCCAGCAGGCAGGCGACACCGGGTGGGCCCCACAGCTGCGTGAACTGATCGCCTTCCAGAAGATCGCCGATGTGCTCGGCACCGAGGCAGCCTTCGCCAACCTGGTCGGCATCGCCCCGCTGGAAGACCGCGACACGGTCGCCGAGATCGTCACCGAGGCCATCGGCCGCCCGGTCACCGCCCTGGCCCTGGGCCGCCAGCTCTGACACCCCCACCCATCGCCCTCTGTTCCGGCGCCAGCACACCCCACCGCTCTCCTGGAAGGGACCGACCCGCCATGCCCGCACACCCGCACGTGATGCCCACCCCGCCCGTCCTGACCGAAGCCGAACGCGACCTGGCCCGCTGGGAGGACGACGGCGGCCCCACCGCAGAACCCTGCCCGCGCCCGCAGGCCGGACAGTGGCTGCGCATCGCCGCCGCCCTGAGCGAGCGCCTCCCCGAACTGACGGGGCGCGAGGACGTGCTCGTCACCTGCGAAGAACACACCCGTTCCGGAGCTCCGGCCGCCTTCTTCCCGACCCTGGCCTGTCTGGAGATCGACCGGGCGCTCTTCGCCCCCCTGCACCCGGTCACCATCGACCCGACGCGCTCCGGCGACGAGGAGCGCTACCCGGTCGCCTGGGGCGCCTTCACCCACGAGGCCGCGCACGCCGCGCACAGCCGCTGGACCACCCCGCCCCCACTACGCGGCACCGCCCTGGATGCGGCGGCCCAGCTGCTGGAGGAATCCCGCGCCGAAGGCGCCCACCTTTCCCGCCGCCCCGCAGACCGCCGCTTCCTGCGAGCCGCCGTACACACCCTGGTCCTCGGGGACTTCACCAGCCAGACCCCCACCGACCGGTGGCAGGCCGCAGCGGCGGCCGGGCTGATCCTGGCCCGCCGGGACGCCGGAATCCTCGACGAGGACGAGACCGAAGTACTGGAGAACACCGTCACCCACATCCTCGGCAAGGACCTGCTGGCAACTCTCGCCCGGATCTGGAGGGCCGCCCACGCCACCGCCGACGAGGACGCGCAGGGCATGCTGGCGCACGCCGAGGCCTGGTGCCAGGCGCTCGGAGCCGACCCCGCAGGCCCCGAACCGGCCCCCGACCCCACCGGCCGCAGGGGCGAGCTGGCCGAGGCGATCGGCAAGGTCATCGGCGCGGTGGCCGCGAACGAGGCCGCCCAGGCCGCAGCCCAGGCGCGCGTCGAGGCCGCCCGCACCGCCCGCAGGCAGGCCAAGGCCGCCCAGGCCGCCCACGCGCGGCAGGCCGCGAAGACGGCCGAGAAGGTCTTCGCACCCGGCGGCCGCCCCCACACCCCCGGCAAACCCGTCAAAGGCCAGCGCGGCCGGTCCCCGGTGACCGGAACCCGGCCCCCGAGGGCAGCGGAGAAGGCGGCGGCCGGGCAGCTGGCGCGGGCGTTGCGGGCCGCCGCCTACCGGGAACGCACCACCACCGTCACCCCTTCGATGGCCCCGCCCGGACGCCTGAACATGCGCCAGGCCCTGGCCCGGGACGCCCAGCAGGCCGCAGGCGCCACCCCGACCGCGACCCCCTGGATGCGCACCGTGCACCGGCCCAGCCCCACCCCGCCGCTGCGGGTGGGCATCGCGGTGGACGTCTCCGGCTCCATGAGCCTGGCCGCAGCGCCGATCGCCTCGGCCGCCTGGATCCTCGCCAAGGCCGCAGCCCTCACCGACCCCGACTCGCGCAGCGCCACCGTCGCCTACGACCGCTCCCTCACCGCGATCACCGCGCCCGGCCGCGCCCCCACCCGGGTGAGCGAGTTCGACGCCAGCGGCATGGGCCACAGCCTCGCCGAGGCCATCGACGCCCTGGAAGCCGGAGTCGACCTCACCCGGCCGGGCACGGGCCGCCTGCTGGTGATCGCCTCCGACGGCTACTACCACCCCGACGAGGCCCTCCACGCTGCCGGACGCATCGCCGCCCTACGGCAGGCGGGGTGCGCGGTGCTGTGGCTCGCCTTCGACCCCGACCCCCACCCCCTGCCCGGCGCCACCCTGCTCCACCTCACTGACCCGGCCCAGGCCGCCGCCGCCATCGGCCAGGCCGCCACCGCCGCCCTGGCCACCGTCCAGCCCTGACCGCCGTGCCGCCCCGGGCACCGTCCCGGGGCGGCACCCCCAACCGACCACCGATCACCGACCGCCGTACCCGAAGGAGTCCTCCCGCCATGGCATCGCTTGCCGAACGCGCCCACGCCGCCGCCGCATTCATCCGCCACCACAACGTCATCAGCCTGCACGGCCCCTACCGGGCAGAGGAACACGCCCGCACCGCCGTCCGCCTGGCCGCCGCCCTCGGCCTCGGCCTGGACCAGATCACCACCAACCCGGACTGGCTGCGCCGCCGCACCACACCCGGCGAGCCCGTACTGGCCACCGCCACCTGCCCCGACACCGGCGAGACGTACACCTTCCTCGCCCGCACCCCGCTCTACGACGACGAACCCTTCGAACTCCTCGGCCCCTGCCCCCAGTGCGCCGGAACGGTGCCCCTCGCCGAGATCAGGCACCTGGCCGACCTCGGCACCCACTTGGCCCACCCGCCCCTCAAGCCCGAGGAGCTCATGCACACCGACACGCTGCCGGACACCTTCACCCGCGACGAAGGCCACACCTGCACCTGCCCCTACGGCGAAACCCTCTGACACCCCAACCATCCGCTCTACAGGAAGGAACTCGCCATGACCGAACGCTTCAGCCGTGTCCGCGGCACCGCAGCCCGGGTCAACGCCCCCTCCACTCCATCCAGTTCAGACTCCACCTACCGGCGCGCCCCAGGAGAGAAGGCCCTGCGAGCGGCCCTCGGCGAGGACGGCTACCGGCTCCTCACCCGCCACCGCCAGGAGCGCGGCACCGCGCTGGGCGAGCTGGCCGATCTGGTCGTCAGCACCGCCCGCGAGGCCGACCGGCTCCACGGCAAACTGCGCCGCCACGCCGCCCACGTACGCGACCGCCTCGACGACACCCTCAACCCCCGCCTGGACCCGGCCTTCGTCCCGGTCACCGGCCTGCTCACCAGCACCGGCCACACCACCGACCTGCACGCCGCGCGCTTCGCCCAGCAGATGAACCAACTCGCCCTGGTCCTGGAGAGCTACCAGGCCGCCGCGCGGCGTATCCGGGCGTGACCGGGCGCAGTTGACCACGCGGGGGCCCCGCGACCGGGCCCCCGCCCCACCCGAAACCCGCCACGTCGGGCCGGGGCACCGCACCGGCCCGCCCATCCGGAAGGACTTCCACCATGCCCGGTACCGGTCAGCCACCATGCCCCCTGCTGGTGCACCACCTCCTCAGCCACGCCCGCGCCCTCCTCGCCGCCGCCGCAGACGAGGAAGTTCCGCCCCTCGCCGCGCTGTTGGCCCGCGCAGCGGACCACCTGCCGGACGAGGACCGCGCCAGTCTGGACCCGCCCGCCCTCGCCCGGGTCGTAGCGGAATCCGCCGCACAACTGCTGGCCTGCACCCGCACCCCCATCAGCCTGGGCGATCCGAACCTGCAGCACTGCCTGCAGGCACTCGACCGGCTGCCCCGGTCGGCCCGCACAGGCCTCCTCACGGCGGCCGTCCGACGCACCGCCCCCGACCCCGACGACACCCCGCCGCCCACCACCGTCCGTGTTCTCACCCCGGTCGGCCAGCCGACCGCCCGACGCGGCCCGCAGAGGCGCTGCCCGTGCTCGTGCAACAGCGGCGGCTTCTGCGGCGGTTGCGGACACGCGGGCTGCGGAGGACGGCGATGAACCGGCACACCGTGCACAACCACGGTGAACCGCCGCGGCGCAGCCTCACCCACGACGACGGCGCCGAGCCCGAGGCCAACGGCCCGTACGCCGACGTCGCCGACCCGCACACGGGCGCCGTACGACTGTGCGCCGAGATGTGCACGATCTGCATCTTCCGCCCCGGCAACCCGATGCACCTGCAGGAGGGCCGGGTCACCGACATGGTGGCCGAGGCTCGGGAACGCGAGGGACACATCACCTGCCACAGCACGCTGGGAACCGACACCCCGGCCATCTGCCGCGGCTACGCCGACGGCCCCAACCAGGGCCGCAGCCTCGCCCTGCGCCTGGCCCGCGCCCTGGGCACACTGCACGAGGTCACCCCGCCATGACACCCCCGAACACGCCGGGGCCGGGCACCCGCCTGCTCGCCGAGCAGCTCGGCAGCGACGCCCCCGTGACCATGCTGACCGCCCGCCACCCTCCCGGTGACCCCCTCCACCGCCTGGCCCGCGCCCTGTGCCAGACCGCCACCGACCTGGACGCCGCGTACGCACAGGCGCAGCAGGCCGGCCGCGAGCTGCGGGCGCTGCGCGGCCGGCTGGCCACAGGAACCGAAGGAGCCGACGACGTGAGCCAGAAGATCAGCTCCTCGGCTGCCGAGCTGGAGCTCATGCTCGAGCGATGCGAGGTGAGTGACACGGCCCTGGTCCGGCTTCTTGGCGTCTACCAGGACATCGCCCCGGCGCCCGGAGCGAACCGGCGGGCGGCCCCTGCGGCACGTGACTGAGCGGCCGGCAGTCCCCGGCGGGCCGCTGAGCAACGTCAGCGGTGGATCCTGGCGCAGGGTGTGCCATCCGTTTTGTTGAACTGGATGCACAGCCAGGTGCCGTCCCGGAAGCTTCGGCCCTTCAGGTTCCAGCCGACGTTGGAGAACTTCGTCATTCCCGCAGTGACCGGAGTCGCGTCCTTCCATCTGGTGATGTCGGTCCGCTGGCCCTTGTAGACCGTGTACAGGCGGGCCCGGACACCGGTGCCGTGGCCCTCCATCCAGCCGCCCGCCCGCTTCACGGACAGGCCCTTGCCCTTGATGCTCAGCCCTACCTTGCCATCCGTGACCTCGCGTCCGCGTGTGCGGGAACGGTCGCGCAGGCCAGGAAGAGGAACGCCGCTGCGGCGGTCATCATGTGCTTCATGGTTCGTCCAAGAGGAAGTGTGATGTGGGCAGTTCGGTGCCCGGAAGGTGATCACCCAAGGAGGGGTGAGGGGGACAGAGCCGCAACGGGCCGCGCCACGTTTCGGGAGAACACCGCGGCGCTCGGCGCCGTCGGCCAGACGGTGACGGCAACTGCTGCGCGGGGCCGCCCCGCGGCGTGTTGCCGGGCGGCCGACGCCGCCTACCTGACGCGCTGCGCACAGGTCACCGGGACCTGCCCGCCGGCAACGATGTACCAGTTGTAGCCGTCCCTGCCGCACTTGCGGTAAAGCGGCCCGTCGTTGGTGCGTCCAAGGGCGATGATGCAGAACCTGTTCGTGATCACATCGCCGCGGTGGACGTAGCGGACGACGGGGGAGTCGGGCCGGGCGACCTTGGCGCCGCCCTCTGGCATACGTACGGCGACCTTCTTGCCTGTGATCCGAATCTTGCAGTGCGTCGCTTCAGCCTTGCTCTGGGCAAGGGCCCCGGCCGGGACGGACGGCGTGAGGACCCCGCACCATGCAACAAGGCCCAGCAGTGCGGCGGTGATTGGACGCAGACGGATTCGGATACGAGACGGGGCCATCTCCTGCTCCTTTGGTCGAAGTCATACGCGATACGGCGCTCCGCATCGCGTCTGCAAGCGGTGGGCCGGGACATGCCTGCCGTGTTTCTCCCAACGAGCGACGTATGTGCGAAGCAGTGAGATATCACCTGAAGCAGTGGAATGTGCTCTCATGGACATCAAGATAGTGCGAATAGGTAAGAATCCGTGCATTCCTCGACTCGGCGAGCTGACTCGCAGATAAGAACCGCCCGTTGCACCGCCGCTACGTCATGAGCGTGCTCGTAGCCGCGTTGTTTGCGCTGTCGGCTTCCACGGTCGCCGCGCCGGTGCATATACCCGCCGCACAGGTGGCGCCAAGATAAAAACCTGCCGCATCAACGGGTCCTCGCGCCGGTGCGCGCCAAGCCCCACAGAACGCGGCGGTGCTCGGCACCGTGTACAAGGGGCAACACCTGCACGGGGCATGGCTGGGCCGAGGGCGACGGGGCGTCGGTCAAGGTCACGATCAAGCGCACGGGTGTCTCGCCCACCTGCATGTCCATGCAGTGGGCCGAGTCGCTGTACCGGCCCGCACGGTTGGATGAATTCGAGGCCAGGCACGCTGAATAGGTGGCAGCCAGTCAGGTGAACCCATCAACCGCCACGCTCACCCTGGCCGGAGAATCACCGCCCGCCGCACAAGGGGCTCGTCGGCGCCATCAACGCCGAGTCCGTGGGACGTTCGATGTTTAACGACTGCATCACAATCGTGATCCCAGCGGAGCCAAGAGGTGCGCCTGGCGTCGAGCGCGGACGTGCCACGACTGACGTCGTATCAGGCATTTTGTACGAGAGTGTCAACGCGATCTCCCTCCCCACGGGGAG
>NZ_BAAASJ010000115.1:574-1966 GCF_039532825.1 Streptomyces vastus | reverse complement strand
GCCTTCCGGTCTGTCGTGTCAACCCCCTTAAGGGGATGTGGAGATGGTTTGTAAATATTGTGATCTAGCTACAAGATTTCTTTCGTAGAAATTTGCTCTTTGATCTCCCTTTGGCGGCTCATGGTGTGCCGCCGAGTGATCACAGGAGTTGTGATGAGGCTCAAGGGGAGATGGGGCCCGGACTCAGGGGGGCGGGCAAGACCCTCGCGCGCCGTGCTGAGACGCACGGCGTTGGCGGTTGCCGTGGTGCTCGCGGCCGAGACGGCGCTGGTGTCGTTGGGGTCCGGGGCGGTGTTCGCTGCGGACTCGGGGACCACGGAGGTGGCGGCGGCCGCGGATACGAAGTCGGCCGTTTCGTCGGCGGATTCGGTGGCGGCCGCACTTTTGATGGCCCGCCTGCAGGACCGGAAGATCGAGGTGACGTCGGAGCGCACGGAGACGTCAACGACGTACGCCCTGCCGAGCGGTGAGCTGCAGACGTCCACGTATGCCGGGCCGGTCCGGCAGCAGGTGGACGGCAGTTGGCGCGACATCGACACCACGTTGTCGGACAGCGGCTCGGTGCTGGAGCCGGAGGTGGCGGCTGCCGATATTCAGGTGTCGGACGGCGGGGACACGGCGCTGGCGTCGGTGGCCAAGGGGGACAAGTCCTTCGGCATGGGCTGGGAGTCGAAGCTGCCGGCCCCGTCGGTGAAGGGCGACACCGCCTCGTACGACCTGGGGGGCGACCAGACGCTGACGGTGACGGCTCTGGCCCAGGGTTTCAGCCAGAACGTGCTCCTGGACACCGCTCCGGAGGAGGCTCCGGAGTACCGCATTCCCTTGGACTTGAAGGGAATTGAGCTGTCTGTGGCCGACTCGGGCCATCTGCTTCTCAAGGACTCCGACGGCAAGCTGGTGGCCGAGGCGCCGGCGCCGATGATGTGGGACTCCTCCAAGGGCGACGCTTCTGGCGAGTCCGAGCATCAGGCGAAGGTGGCGACGAAGGTCGAGACCGCCGCCGACGGCGGCCAGACGCTCGTGCTGACCCCGGACGCCGACTACTTCACGCAGGATCTGACCTATCCGGTGACCGTGGACCCGACCTCGACCCTGGCGGTCACCACGGACACTTGGGTGGCCACCAACTACACCGACTCGCAGGTCTCGTCGACCGAGCTGAAGTCGGGTACGTACGACGCGGGCACCACGAAGGCGCGCTCGTATCTGAAGTTCGATGTGTCAGCGTTCAAGGGCAAGCACATCACCGACACGAACCTGGCGCTGTACTCGTACTACTCCTCGACCTGCCAGACCACCGGGGCGGGCACGCAGGTACGGCGGATCACCTCGTCGTGGTCGTCGTCGGACATCACCTGGTCCGCCCAGCCCTCCACCACGACCACGGGTGCG
>NZ_BAAASJ010000115.1:0-564 GCF_039532825.1 Streptomyces vastus | reverse complement strand
TGACGAACACCGCGGCCAAGGGCTATTCGAGCACCGACTGCCCGGCCGGCACGATGAACTTCGACATCGACGCCATCGTGCAGGCGTGGGCGGACGGCTCATCCAATTACGGTCTGCGGATCGCGGGCGCGTCCGAGACCGACTCCTACACCTGGCGGCGCTTCCGGTCGGCGAACTACGTCTCCGGCGACGGCTCGACCGAGCCGCACCTGACCGTGACGTACAACTCGTACCCGGCGAAGCCGAGTTCGTTGGCGATCTCGCCGTCGCAGGTCAACGCCTACAACGGCAATCGGTACGTCACCTCGCTCACCCCGACGCTGTCCGCGAAGGTGACCGACCCGGACGGCTCGAACACCAAGGCCCAGTTCGAGATCACAGCCGACCCGGCGTACGCGGACACCACCTACACCTACACCGGCACCAGCTCCGCGGTGTCCTCCGGTTCGACGGCGAAACTGACTGTGCCCTCTGCCAGCGCGCTGCCGGCGGGCAAGCACCTGCGCTACCGGGTGCGGGCGTACGACGCCACCGACTACGGCTCTTGGACCGGCTACACGACGT
>NZ_BAAASJ010000114.1:0-865 GCF_039532825.1 Streptomyces vastus | reverse complement strand
GGATCTCCTCCTTCGCCACCCCGCGCAGGGTGAGGGGGAAGGCGACGTTCTCGCTGACCGTCATGTGCGGGAAGAGCAGGTACTGCTGGAAGACGAAACCCAGGTTGCGTTTCTGCGGGGCGAGCCGGGTCACATCACGGTCCCCGACGGTGATGGTGCCGGAGTCCGGTTCGCAGAACCCGGCGATCATCATCAGGGTCGTGGTCTTGCCCGAGCCGGAGGCGCCGAGGAAGGTGACGAACTCCCCGGCCGCGATCTCCATGGACGCCTCGTCGACCGCGACGACGTCCCCGTACGTCTTGCGCAGAGCCACCACCGACAGCGCTTTGCCACTCGCGGCGGCCGGCGTGCCGCCGGCCACCTTCACCGACGGTGTGGCGACATCGAATTCAGCCACGAGCCCACTCCAGCCAGCGCTTGGTGACGGCCGATTCGTTCTTCAGCCACCAGTCGATGTCCGCGTCGAAGCCCTTGTCGTAGTACTTCGGCGCACCGGACAGCGCGTTGCGCTCGTCCTCGGTCAGCTTGTCGTAGGCCAGCGGGGAAGACGGGTTCGAGGGGAAGGCCTTGGCCAGGTTGGCCTGGATCTCGGCACGCAGCGAGAAGTCCATCAGCTGGTAGGCGGCATCCGCGTTGGCCGCGCCCTTGGCGATGGCGTAGCCCTGGAACTGGCGGCGCATACCGGCCAGCTGCCGCTCGACCGGAGTGCCCTGCTTCTTCATATCGGCGACCCGCCCGTCCCAGACGGTGGACATCGTCACCTCCTCGCGGCTGAGCAGCACACCCGGCAGCGGGCCGCTGTCCCAGAACTTCTTGATGCTGGGCCGCAGCCGGGTCAGCACCTTGAAGGCGCGGTCCACATCCA